>NZ_JBITPF010000012.1:0-49036 GCF_050468025.1 Neobacillus sp. NRS-1170
TCGTTCATATCAGTACAATTCTTCACAATCTAATTTCAGACTAACAAATTGGACTAACTAATTCTACGATAGTAACACTAATTTATGGTAAAATTACCCTATAACTTTGCAAACAGACTAGGGAGGATGTTCAAATGAACGAGCTTTTAGGAGTAAAACATATAGTAAAGTCTGAAGAAACAGTAAAAGAATTCACAAGGAATTATTTAAAAGGTATCCATGATAATATTCCTAAAATCATGGATGTGTTTTTTAAATTAGGTCATTTTTTTGGGAAAACTGCTGACGTAGAAACCTATGAGGGTGCAGCACAATCAATCTGTAAATTACAATATTTGCAATCTCCATATTCTTTTTGGTCAATATATAACCAATTTGAAAAAGGATATTATTTGGAAGCGCAGGTATTATACCGACATGTTTTAGAAGCATTTATTCAAATGAGATATTTTCATAAATATCCTTCCAAATTAATAGACCATATTAACGGTTCTAAACGAATTAACTTCAGTGTTATGTTTAATGAATTCTCACCTGGCTTTTATAAATTATATTATAGAAAACATATATCTGAAGCTGTTCATGGGTTAGCTATAAAAGATTTTTATAGAGTGGATAGACTTAACAATAGGACAATAATGGGATTAGAGTTTAATGTGGATGTAGCATCATCAATTATCAATCAATTTATTCCGTTGTTATTCGGTTTTTTAAATGGCTTTACATTATTTTTTCCTCAAAACACTTTATCTCTCAATCAGGAAGTTACAAATAATTTTACAAACTCTCAAGAATGGCTGGAATATGCAATGAAATCTCATAAAAAAGCTAATCCAAATTCACTAATCTGGAGTAATCATATGAAAGAATTAGTTACTTTTATTTGAACTAAGATCTTTAAACCACGATAATTACAATAGAAAAGCCACAAAAACCCCTTTCACTCGAGAGGGGATTAACACCTTTAATCACGATATATAGTAAATCCATCCCCATTAAAAACTAGCTCTCGTTCTTTTAGTTCTATGTTTAGTGCTGTTTTTAGCTTTTTATTCTTATTTGATGAATCCAAGCAATATATGTAGATTTTCTTCATCAACTAATCTGCCTCGTTAGCACAATAATGAAACTTTTCACGTGTGCATAAATATTAGTCTCTATAAAAGCCCACTCGATGCGGTACCGAATGGGCTTATCTCACGTTTGATAAAAACAGCCCTTCTTGATGGAGGGACTGCGACTATAAATGAAAATGGATCGACTTACTTACTATTCTTTTGGGAATCTAATAAATCAAGGATATCTTTAGTAATCTTTTGCAGCATTCTTATTTCGTCCTCGCTTCTATTAAGAAGAATGCTTTTGAATACCTCTATAAGGGAACTTTTTTGACTAATAATATCTTGTGGGGGGATTTCATCAAATTTAATTAATTCATAAGGAGATACTTGAAGCCCATCAGCTAGTTTCTCAACTGTCTGTAGTGAAATATTTCTTTCACCACGTTCAATCCCACCAATATATGTATATTGTAAATCGCATTTTTCAGCTAATTCTTCTTGCGTTAATCCCTTTTCCTTCCTTACAAATCGAATCTTGTTACCAACTAATTTTAAAAAGTCAGACATTAAATATCACCCCTCTATCTTTCAGATTAGAGAAGTAATATTTAATGTAACAGATAATCAAAGTATATGTTATATTAATAATAATACTTATAAGTATTATTATTTTTTGGAGGAAGATTAAATTGAAAACTAGAAATATTATTCAGCAATATGGGAGTGATTTAATTGCTGATATGGAGCTTGGAGTATTTGAAATTGAAACAGGTCAATATATAGTTATCAAGTATAATGATTATGGAAGGTTAATTGAGTTTTATGATAGAAAAGAGTTTGCATCTTATATGATAAACATTATTTCTGAATTTTTAGAGGAAAATTCTGACTATGAAATAAATAATAATAGAGATTTAAAACTTGTACTAGCATTTTCAAAGATGTTAGCAGGTTCTACATCGATTTCAATTACACAAGTTAAAAGTACAAATGTCTTCGAAGATGTGCTGGGCTTGGAGATCGTAGAGAAATAACATAAAAAAATATGCCTGCAATTGAAATTAAACAAATTATAGGATTTGGAAACACCACTAATCTTCGGAAAAAAGCAATAAAGATTATTTAGAACTCGTAAACTCTAATCTTTTTGTCCCTACTCTGGTCGAGTAGGGGCTAGTTTTTTACTGTAAAAATATCTTATATTTTTTTATATACCTCTGCATAAGCGAACTTCAACTGCTCTCTAAGTTGTTTATTATCTTCTTCTAATTTCTTTATTTTTCTTTTAAGTGATTCAATGAGAGCGTCTTTGTTATTTTCATTCATTTCCCGCTTCACTTGTTTAGGTGTAGCCGCATTTGATTGCTGCTTTCTTAGACCTTCTATCCGATTACGTAGCTCTAGGTTGTTGTATAAGGTAGCTTTAGAAATTCCTGCTTCGCGAGCCACACTATTGAAATTAATTTGCTCAGATGCTCGCACGAGCCGTTGGATAGCATTATCGACCTTTTGAGCCGTTTCCGCCTTCCTTGATGCATGGATTTCCTTCAACTGTTCTTTACGGTTAAAAATGGTCATTTTCTTACACCATGCTTCCGTTTTATACGTTCCATTCTACCAAAAATAATATTTCCTTCTTTAAGTTTGCATAAAATCTCTTCATAACGCTTTAAGTTCTTAGCACCTTTCTCTACAATATCTTCACGTCCATACTGTTTTGCAAGTTCAATATTTCTAGTAGTTCTTCTCAAGTGATCTTCATATTTCCCAATGTCAAAATCTGAAAAACCAATCGCCAGATCCTTACAAGGACTACCTCCATTACATGTTAAACATGGTGCTTCATCCATATAAGGACAATTACCGCTTAAACGAGCGTGACAAGTTCCATAGTTATTTTCCATCGCATTCAGTTTATGATCTTGCCATAGAGCTTGCAGGATGTCTTCAGGAATGTCTTCACCAGCTTTTATTTCTTGGACTTCTCCATTTAAGTCAAAGCTAAAGACGCCTTGATTCATAACAGCTTCAAAGGCCTTTCTCTTAGTGTCATCCAGTAATTTGGCGTATCGTAATGTCATCTCAGGAGAAGCATGGGCTAACAGTTCTTGTACAGTTAGAATATCCGCTCCACCGTTCAACATTTTAACTGCATAGGTGTGTCGGAACTGATGGATTGTAAAATGAAATATATCGCCATTTTCATCAGTGATATTTTTCTTATATGCAAATTTATTTAATTCTATTTGAACCCATCCTTGACTAAATGGCCTACCTTTACGTTTACCCTTATATCTAATGAAAATAAGTCCATCAGGGTTATTGTCATGATTACTGTTTTCCTTGGATTTATGAATTAAAACAGCTAAGATATTTGCCAAATCCTCATCAATCGGAACTCTATGTCCTTTTACATAGGTTTTCTCAATATCAGTGATAATAGAGTATTTACTGTTTAACTTTTCTAGACAATTAGAAGTTAACCCTAAAACGTCGGAAATTCGTAACCCAGTTTTGTAAGCAATCCATACAACAGGAATAACTTCTTTATTTAGATCATTTATATGGGTGAAAAATTGGTCTAATACATAATCAGGGATGTAGTCAATTTTGTCTATGGGTTTCTTTTTTAATTTTGGCTTGTCTTCTGGAAAAATTAATAATCGGACATGAGTTTTAGGAGCTAGTTCATATTCATACCGCTGAATGTCTTCTAAAAACTTTCCTAATACTTTTAACGCATCTCTTACATACTTTTCAGGGTGTGCATTTTTCTGTGTTAGGTTATTTTGGGTATATTCATGTAACGATTGAATGTATTTTTCAATATGGGAACGTTTTAAATTATTTAAATCATCCCAAGTCGGTTCCTGTAAAAAGATAAAGGATAGAAACGGCCGTAGGTATCTTAAATAGTGTATTGAAGTGGCCCAAGTAAAATTGTTTTTACTTAGTAAGCGTAGCTTGATGTATTGCTTTACTTGCTCACGGATTTTCAGTTGTTTTATTTTGTTGAAATCAAGGTAATACTTTGAAGTACTTTTGATATAATCAACCCCGTACTGGTCGTACAAAACTCTTACATCCCATCTATCTTTTTCCCATTCATCGCGAGGATCTGTTAGTACACACAATTTTGAATGTATCAATCTCAAAAAGTTTGCTACAGTTCTTTTAACTGTATATTCACCATATTTTATATCTTGGCTAGTGCTATGTGTTTCTACCCCTTGCTCATGTAGCCAAAACCACCATTCTCGTTCAGCCTTATCCAATTCTAGATCCATTAAGGAATAGAGTTTAGGGTACTTCTCATTTATAAATTTTGTCAATTTTGACAAGTGATTTGCAAATCCATTGAACACACTACATAAAGACCATTCCTCGTTAAATAGGGAATGATACCAAACAAACTTTACCTCTAAATTAAGCGTAGGGTTTACAAATTTGAAATAGACATTTTTTCTGCTATTCTTATATTTCTTCCACATTTCTCTAAATTGCTTAATTTCTCCTATGAATTGAATACTCCATACGTTATTGACTAAGAAATACGAGTCTTTTATTTCATGAATGGTAATTGAACCATCTCCGTTTATATTTTTGACACAATAGCTTGACAATTCTTCCTGTAATTGATCGTGAAAGCCAAATTCTCCAGTTAGTACCTTTTGCTTTGATTTCAACATTTCCCACCTCTAGTTATTTTTTTGTATTTTAAATGCCCCCTGCGCTTTTTCCCAATCCTTTCGGATGTCTTCTTCCGAGGGGTGAAGATACAGGTTCATTGTTGTTTGAATCTGAGAATGCCCTAAGCGCTCCTGAACTTGTTTAATATCTCTTGTTTCTTTATAGTACATTGTTGCATGTGTATGGCGGAAAAGGTGAGGGTGAACATCTATTCCTGTTTTATTTCGTATCCGCTTGAATAGCGATTCTACATCCCCATAGTTCATAGGTTTACCTATATTTTTCCCCCGTAGCTTTATAAACACAAAGTTTGTGTCCAGATCTAATTCATCAATAACGTCATACAGGTAATCATCGTACAAGTCCATTAGAGCCTGCGAGATGAATATCTCCCTTTCACCTGTTTTGAGTTTCGCTCCATTCTCCAATTCACCACGATCCATCAGACGAATTCGATGCCCCTTTCCATGATCAAATTTGAAGTCCTCTATGAACAGGGATAGAGCTTCTCCAATACGTAATCCCGTCTCAAATAGTAACTGAATAAGGAAAGTGTCACGTATGTTGGTCGTCGCTTCTAGCACCAGTTGAACCTGCTCCTTAGTTAGTGTTTGAATCTTTTTTTTGGGCTCTTTTATCTTTAGTACGTTACGGAAAGATGGTTTGTCCTTATTAACATGATGAAGAAAACTCTTATATCGATTTCTTCCTCCGGTAAATACTTGTCGCTTCAACATTTTCGCCATATCATTGGGCAACTCTTCATTGCGATACAAGTAGTCGTAAAAATTTGTAACTGCTGTTATCGTAAGGTTAACTGTTTTTTCAGTTCTTTTAGCCTTTACAGGTCCAAGTGTAGTCGCTTTAGTGCTCATATATGGATTTCGCAACCATGCTACAAATCCCACCAAGTCTTCTAATCGTATTTGATTGTAATCTTTCCTAGTTTCTTGTAAATAAAGAAAATATTGTTTTAACGCATAACAGTAAGTCTTTTGCGTATTACTGCTTTTTCCTGTAACATCCACGTACTTAAGGTATTTCACCACAGGAATCACAGGAAAGCCATGATTATCTACTAATATGTATTTCTTGCTTCTTTCCAAGTGAACTTCTTGTACCCGCATATACTGTCACTCCCTTATAACTTTTTTTTACTCTCGTTTTAAAACTCGCTGCACCTCCCTCTGTGGGCTTTGTTCCCCTCTAACCAACGAATATTCCAGTAATATGTTATACATAATATACTATAATTTCAAAATCCGTTTAACAATTCTATTTTGTAAAAAAAAGAGGATACTATGTTCTTATATTGAACATAGTATCCTCTTTTATTATAGTATGTTTAACCAAGGGCTCTCCTTTTTGTTATACTTAAACTATCAATGTTTTAGGAAGTGTGTCGGCATGAAGGAAATGTATCCGAAGAATGGTCGTGTCATTTTACATGTTGATATGAATAGCTTTTACGCATCAGTTGAAATGGCGTATGACCCATCTCTTAAGGGAAAACCGCTAGCCATTGCCGGAAACGCGGAGGAAAGACGAGGAATCATCGTCACCTGCAGCTATGAAGCAAGGAAGTTCGGTGTGAAAACAACGATGCCGCTCTGGGAAGCCAAAAAGCTTTGTCCGCAGTTAATCGTAAAAACTCCTAATTTTGATCGTTACCGGGCTGCATCTATGGGGATGTTTGACATACTAAGGCATTACACAACACTAGTAGAACCTGTTTCGATTGATGAGGGATACATCGATATAACTGAAAGCTTTCAATTTGGCAGTCCTATTGAAATAGCAGAAAACATCCAAAAAAGAATACTTGAGCAGCTGGATTTACCATGCAGTATTGGTATTGCTCCGAATAAATTTTTAGCAAAGATGGCATCAGATATGAAAAAGCCGCTAGGGATTACCATCCTTCGCAAGCGTGATATTCCAGCAGTGCTTTGGCCTTTAAACACAAACGAAATGCATGGAGTAGGCAATAAGACAGCGGAAAAACTTACGACTATTGGGATTCACACCATTGGTGATTTAGCAAAGGGAAATGATATTCAATTAAAAACCCTTTTAGGAATAAATGGAGTCCGCATCAAAGAGCGGGCAAATGGAATTGATCAACGCCCGGTTGACCCTGAATCAATCGAGGAATTTAAAAGCATTGGCAATTCCACAACTCTGCCTCGAGACATCAGCAATCAGCAAGAGCTTTTTCATGTCCTTGAGTCGCTAGCTGAAACTGTTTCTGTCAGGATAAAGCGAAAAAATGTTTTGGCTGCAACTCTTGGAATTACAATCCGTTATAAGGACCGCCGAACAATTACCAGAAGTAAAAAATTAGCGAACCCTATTAATCAAAAAGATGATATTGCAGCGTTTGCGAAACAGCTGTTTCTTAAATCTTGGAATGGTGATGCCATTCGTTTGTTAGGAATAACTGGTTTTGATTTAGTTGAACAGGACCAAGCTTTTAAACAGTTAAATTTATTTTCATACGAACATGATGCCAAAAAAGAACCGTTACTAAAAACTCTTTCCGGCCTCCGTGAAAAGTATGGGAAAAATATTATTGAGAATGCCGGAACTCATAATGTTGACCCTGGTCTTAAAATCGGAACAGGCACAAGCTTTAATAAGGATTTTCTTCGTTCTATTCCTCAGCAAAAAGAGGATGAAGAGTAAAAAGCTCCACATTGCCCATATAGAGCAAGTGGAGCTTTATTAATTATTTGCAATTATCTACTTCTAATTCTGTTACTGGCCACCAGAAGAAGCCGTCTTTTTCCAAAAGCTTCTCTGCTGCATCTGGTCCCTTTGAACCTGAAGCATAATTAGGAAAGTCTGCTTTTGTTTGCTGCCAAGCAGCTGAAATTTTGTCTACAAATGCCCAAGAATAGGCAACTTCATCCCAATGGGTGAAATTCGTGGCATCGCCGCGCATACAGTCATAAAGCAGCTTTTCGTACCCTTCAGGCGTATTCATTGCATGGATACCGGTATTTGCAAAGCTTAATCTTACCTCTTGTGCATCTAAATGACCACCTGCTTTTTTGGCATTTAGATGCAGAGTGATTCCCTCTTCAGGCTGTATATGAATAACAAGGAGATTTGGGTTCAGCATTTTTTCGGTTTGGTAATATAAATTCATTGGAATATCTTTAAATTGAATGACGATTTTGGTCGATTTAACCTTGAGTCTTTTTCCAGTTCGAATATAGAAAGGAACGCCGGCCCAGCGAAAATTATCAATCATCACTTTTCCAGCCACATAGGTTTCGGTATTGGATTCTTTATCGACCATAGGTTCATCACGGTATTTTGGGACCGGCTTATCATCCATTTCGCCCTCGCCATATTGCCCGCGTACGAAATACTCATTTACTTCATCACCTTCGACTGATCGGAGTGCACGAAACACTCTGACTTTTTCAGACCGAATTTCATCTGTTGTCAGCCGGATTGGCGGCTCCATCGCCAGTAATGCTACCATTTGCATCATATGGTTTTGGAGCATATCTCTAAGGGCACCGCTAGACTCATAATAGCGCCCGCGTTCTTCCACACCAAGTGTTTCGCTGGAAGTAATTTGGATATTAGAAATGTATCGATTATTCCAAAGGGGTTCAAAAATGGCATTGGCAAAACGAATGACTTCGATATTCCGCACCATTTCTTTTCCTAAATAGTGATCGATCCGGTACACTTCTTTTTCCGAAAAAGCGGTTCTAATTTGTTTGTTTAATTCCTTTGCGGATTCTAAATCATGTCCGAATGGTTTTTCAATGACAAGTCGCTTATAGCCCGATACATCTGTAAGTCCATCGGATTTTAAATGCAAAGCGATTGGACCGAAAAATTCCGGTGCCATGGCTAAGTAAAAAATGCGGTTTCCTTCCAGTTTATAATTTTTATCAATTTGGTCCGCAAAGGTTTTTAAGGAGCCGTATGAACTTGAATCAGATACATCATGTGCTTGATAATAAAAATGCGAGATGAATTCATCAATATTTTCCTTGTTTCCAATTGCCGATACTACGGAGTCCTTTACAGTTGCCTGAAAATCATCATTAGGCAAAGGTTTCCTGGAAACGCCAATTACGGCAAATTTATGAAATTTCCCTTTATTGTATAAACGGTAAAGAGAAGGGAAAAGCTTCCTTTTCGCTAAATCACCAGTTGCTCCAAAAATCATGATTAAAGAAGTCATGTTTTCTTCCACGTTCAAAGCCCTCATTTCTAAAGTTTGATGATGCTTATGTAATTTGTACTTAACAAGTATTTAATTTAGCGCTTATGATTAGGTTTCGCAAATATAATGATTTGCATGTATCAAATTACTAAGACAAAACGGGTAGAGAAGCAATCTGCAGCAGTTTATGCTATAGTATTTGGAAGCAGGTTCGGTATAGAGAGGAGATTAGAATTTGGACATTTTTTTCTTAGGAACCGGCGCAGGAATGCCCGCAAAGGTTCGCAATGTCACGTCCATTGCCCTTAAATTATTGGAGGAACGGGGTGCAGTGTGGTTATTTGATGCCGGTGAAGCAACGCAGCATCAAATCCTGCATACATCGATTAAACCTCGGAGAATTGAAAAAATCTTCATAACCCATCTTCATGGGGATCATATATACGGTCTTCCAGGCCTGTTATCGAGCCGATCTTTTCAGGGCGGGGATACCGAAGTAACAGTATATGGCCCGAAAGGGATAAAAGAGTTTATTCATGTAAGTCTATCCTTAAGTCAAACCTATTTAAAGTATCCGTTGACTGTCATTGAAATCTCCGAGGGCATTATTTTTGAAGATGATCAGTTTTCAGTCGAAGCTCGTATGCTCGTTCACGGAATACCTTCCTATGGGTATCGGATTGTCGAAAAGGACAGGCCTGGTACGTTGCTTGCTGATAAGTTAATTGAAGCAGGCGTCCAGCCAGGTCCTATTTTTAGAAAAATTAAGAATGGTGAAGCAATAACACTTGAAGATGGCAGAATTATTGAACCACATCAGTTTCTTGGTCCTGAACAAAAGGGGAGAATCGTTACCATTTTAGGAGATACCCGATTTTGCGAAAATGCCATTGTTTTAGCAAAAAATGCTGACCTTTTAATCCATGAAGCAACGTTTGCAAAAGGGGAAGAACAGCTGGCATCCGATTACTTTCATTCCACAACCCATCAGGCTGCAGAAATTGCCAGAGAGGCCGGATGTAAGGAGTTGTGCCTGACCCATATCAGTTCACGTTATGATCGAAATGCCTGGAAAGAATTAGTTGACGAAGCCAAAGAAATCTTTCCAAATACGGACATATCTGAGGATTTTAAAGAAATTAATATTCCTCTTAAATAAACAAAAAGGGCACTTACCCAAAAATCTGGTAAGTGCTTTGTGGTTTATTATATCCAGCCGCGCTCGTATTGCTTTGGTCCTTCAATGCTGACACCAAGTTCTTTTGCCGCGGTTCTTGGCCAGTATGGATCCCTTAATAATTCACGTGCTAAAAAGACTAATTCGGCCCGTTCGTTTTGTAAAATTTCCTCCGCCTGAATCCCGGAAGTGATTAAGCCGACTGCACCAGTAGGGATGTCAGCACCATTCTTAATCGCCTCTGCATATTTAACCTGATAGCCCGGATAAACATTAATGCGTGCTGGAACGACTGCACCTGAGCTTACGTCAATTAAATCGACACCCTGTTCTTTCATCCACTGAGAGAAGGTTACGTAATCTTCCGGTTTTAAGCCTTCTTCATGGTAATCATGAGCGGAAACACGCACAAAGAGGGGCCCCTCCCAAACTGCTTTGATGGCATCAATGACTTCTTGCAAGAATCGGTAACGATTTTCAGCTGATCCTCCGTATTCATCGGTTCTTTTGTTGGAAAGAGGTGAAAGGAATTCGTTTATCAAATATCCATGCGCCCCGTGAATCTCAATTACATCAAAGCCAGCCTTGGCAGCCCGCTCGGCACCCTTCTTAAAAGCCTCCACGGTTTCTTCAATTTCGGATTTTGTCATTTCCTTTGGCGTTTTCATTTTATCATTGAAAGCGAGCGCGGAAGGGGCAACAATTTCTCCTTCTAGCATCGCTTTTCGACCTGCGTGGGCAAGCTGAATGCCCATTTTGGCCCCGTGTTCTTTCACAAGTTTAACTAGTTCTTGGAATCCTGCAATATGATCATCATTCCAGATGCCTAAATCTTGTGTTGAAATCCGTCCCTGAGGTGTTACGGCTGTTGCCTCTACTATAATGAGGCCGACCTGGCCAACTGCCCTGCTTGTGTAATGCGTGCGATGCCAGATTTGAATATGACCATCCTCATTATGACTGGAATACATGCACATTGGCGCCATGACAATTCTGTTTTTGAATGTCACATCCTTAATTGTATAAGAAGAAAATAATTTAGCTGTCATGTTAAGGAGCCTCCTTCAACTATTTTTTTACAATCTTAGTATAGCAAAAGGCTCCAAGATAATTGAAAATTCTGCTTCAATCGTTATCTCTAAGCTCGCTTAATCGGTAGGTGGTGCCTCTCCAGACTATTCCTCCACGTTTAAACGTAAGGATACTTGCTCTAATAATTGAATAAATAAACAGCAAGGCCGTAATCGGAAATACGGCAAAAAGAAAAGGGGAGAATCGCGTCATTTTCTTCACAATCATCCAATACAGAATTCCACTCGCCGCAATATTTCCTAAACTGAGCAGGGCAATGGTTTTATTTTTCGAAAAAATAGTCACAAAGGGAAGCACGTGAGTGACAAAGACTCCAAATATCGAGAAAAGCACCATGCTGATTCGATAATTTAGTCCCGCAAAAGTATTTTTTTCAAGACCCACAAATGCCTCTTTTAAGCTGCCATACCATTCGACTTCAATTAATTTGAGCGCGGTGGCAATCCTTTGCCGGTATCCTGCTTTTTTCATTTTCATCCCCAGCTGCAAATCATCATCCGGCCGCATTTTCACTTTTTCATGCGTACCAAACTGTTCATAGGCCGCTTTTGATACGAGGTTAAACGCCCCAATTCCCGTACCGATTTTCGACTTTGGGTTATTTGCAGACCATGGCCGCTTAAAATAGGAGAAGCCAAATAGGAAGAAGGCGACAAAGGTTTTCAGCCAAAAATTGTTTGCGTTCAAATTTGGTGCCGCCGTTAAATGATCCAGCTGGTGTTTTTCAAAATAATGGAGGGCCTTTGCGAATGCTTCTTTTTTATACTTTACATCCGCATCGGTAAATAATAGCCATTTGCCTGAGGCCTCCAGAGAACCTTGATATAAAGCATGATTTTTCCCAAGCCAGCCCTCAGGCAAGTTCTTAATATGGAGAACTTTTATTCGCGAGTCAAGTTCCATTAATTCGTTCATGATTTTTCCGGTATGATCACTTGAACGGTCATTGACAAGAAGCCATTCCACATTTCTATAGGTTTGCCTCAGTTGACTGATGATGCTTGAGCTTATTTGTGTCTCTTCATTACGGGCTGCCACAATTACCGACAATAATGGCCCATTTTCTAAGCTTTCTTCGCTTTCAAGCGAGTCTAAATTTTTAAAACCGAAATGAGCATCTATGAGAAAAACAATCCAAACCAGGATGCCCAGGGAGAATAAAACGGTTAGTATGGTGTCCATATCCTCAGCCCTCTAAAATCAATGTTATACTATTAGTTTAAGAGAACTGTCGTTTACGATACAACTTTTTAAATTGTTTTTCCTACCTTAAGCTGTGAACAGAGGGCATCTCCCATTTTCCTAGATTGGGCAGTGGCTGCTTTAATACAGGAAATGAATGCCTCTTGAACCCCGTTTTCCTCCAGAATCCGAATACCGGCTTCCGTAGTGCCTCCAGGACTTGTCACTTCTTTCCGCAATTGTGTCGAAGATTTACTGGAGTTTTTAACCATCTCTGCCGCTCCTATCAACGTTTGCACAATTAATTCACTTGCCATTTCCTTTTCCAATCCAACCTCTACGGCACTTTTTTCCATTGCTTCAATCAGGTAATAAATATAGGCTGGTCCGCTGCCGGACAAACCAGTTACAGCATCGAGCTGTTCTTCGGCAACAAAGGCTGCAAGCCCGACTGTCCCAAATAGCTTTTTAGTGGTTTCTAGCTGCTCTGTGGTGACGCGCTTATTAACAGCGATGGCGGTCGCTGATTTTCCTACTGCCGCAGACGTATTAGGCATGGACCTGGCGATGGAGAGGGATTTATTCGCTAAAGTCTCAATCGTATTCATCGAAACCCCCGCTAGTACGGAAACTACCAGCATTTGCTCGGTTAAATGCCCGCGGATATAGTCGATTGCCGATGCCGCATCCTTTGGCTTCATCGCTAACATGACAATGTCGGCCCCATCAAAAAGTACATTCAAATCATACGTTCCCTGGACACCATATCGCTTTTTTAGACTATTTAATCGTTCCTGATTAGAATTATTTGTTACCCATACATTTTTTCTATCAATTAAACCTTTTTCGAGAATGCCGGAAATAAAGGCCTCAGCCATCGAGCCTGCGCCAATAATTGCGATCTTTTTCATGATTATCCCTCCTTAATGTTTTCGAAAAAAACAAAAAGACCCTTCATCCACAAAGGACGAAAGGTCTAGCTTCCGCGGTACCACCTTCATTTACCCAAGTTGGAAAATACACAACAAGGGTTCACTCGACTCCGTTAACGCCGGACATACGTTAGGTTTTCCTAAATGCTCATAAGGTAGGTTCAATGATTAAGTGGGCGGTGAAGCCTTTCAGCCTTCGAGCTTCACTCTCTTTCGCCATTTCTCATTTACTGGCCTTACTCATCGCTTCGAACAAATGAAATTTTAATAGTGATTATGCAAGAAAAGTAGCCTGTCTGTCAAGAAATAAATTTACATAATTTTTTATTTTTTCTAAAAAATTATGTAAATATAATGACATTGGAAAAAATAATCGTTACACTTTAAATTAACCATTATGTTAAGGGGTTTTGAAAATGAGTGAATGGAAAGATGGAATTGCCAAGATTACGTTGCCGACTCCTTTTGCCGTTGGCGATGTTAATGTGTATTTGATTAAGGGGGAACGTTTAACGCTTGTTGATACGGGAGCGAAAACGGAAGAATCATGGAATTCCCTTATAGAACAAATGGCTGAATTAGATTTAAGCCCTAATGATATCGAGCAGGTAGTGCTTACTCATCATCATCCTGATCATGCCGGGATGCTCGATTTTTTTCCCGATTCGTTAGAGGTGTATGGACACCCGCTTAATGAAAGATGGATTCATCCAAATGAAGCTTTTTTTCAAGAACAAGAACATTTTTTCATAGAGCATTTTAAGGCGTTCGGATTACCTGAGGAATATTTTACGATACTTCCAAAACTAAGAAAGACGATGAAGTATATGTGTAATCGGTCGCTTACTGGACATCTCTTGGAGGGCATGAGACCTCCAGGACTAGACGATTGGAAGGTAATCGAAACCCCTGGTCATGCACAAAGTCAAATTGCTCTTTTTAGGGAAAAGGACGGAGTTTTGATTGGCGGGGATTTAATACTTGCTCATATTTCACCTAATCCATTACTTGAGCCGCCTGAGCCTGGAGAAGAAGAGAGGCCTAAGCCGCAGCTTCAGCATAACGATTCGATGAAAAAGCTGCTTCACTATCCGATTCATTGTGTCTATACCGGTCATGGTGATGAAGTCTACCAGTTATCTGAACTAATTGAAAAAAGGCTAACCCGCCAGCATGAGCGTGCGATGACGGTAAAAACTTGGCTTAAGGAAGAGGAACTTACTGTATTTCAAATCTGCCAGCGGTTGTTTCCATCCGTCTATCAGCGTGAATTAATGTTGACGATTTCGGAAACGGTTGCTCAGCTTGACTATTTAGCCTCTATCGAGGAGATTATTAGTAGAGATGGTCAGCCTGTGGTATATCAAGCAAATCCACGGGATTAACTCTGATGGGGTGTATAAATGGTTAGGGAACAGTTAAAAGGTAAAAATATTGTCATTACTGGTGCATCTGGAGGAATCGGAGCAGAAATTGCCAAACTTTGCGCGGCAAGCGGCGCTAATCTAGTCCTCCTTGCACGAAGCATTGATAAGCTTGAAAAGCTGCAGGCAGTATTGCAGCAAAATTATCAAGTAAGAGTAGATTTTTTTCAGCTTGATGTGTCTGATACTAATCAAGTTCAAAGCGTTTTTAAGCAGATTTTTGCTGAAATAGGACAGGTAGACATACTTGTAAATAATGCAGGCTTTGGGGTTTTCCGTGAAGCGCATGAAGCCCCGATAGATGAAATTAAGGAAATGTTTGAAGTAAATGTTGTAGGGTTGATGGCCTGTACCAACATGGTGCTGCCGAAAATGCGCGAGCGGCGCTTTGGGCATATTATTAATATTGCTTCACAAGCTGGAAAAATTGCCACTCCGAAATCGAGTGTCTATTCTGCCACTAAGCATGCTGTTCTTGGCTACACCAATGCTCTTAGAATGGAGCTTTCCGACTATAATGTTCAGGTAACCTCTGTGAATCCGGGGCCGATTGCCACTAATTTTTTTAACATTGCCGATGAAAAGGGCACTTATGTTAAAAATGTTCAGCGGTATATGCTTCAGCCAGAGTATGTGGCAAATAAGGTCGTTGAAAGCATGCTGACGAAAACGAGGGAGATTAATCTGCCGCGCTGGATGAACCTGGGAAGTGTCGTCTATGTTCTATTTCCACGGTTGTTTGAGCGGCTGGGAAAACGAATGCTTAGTTCTAAGTAGGGAAAAGCTGCCTGGTCAAGGCGGCTTTTTGTATGGGGTCAGTTCTATAAAAATGGTATAATGGGTAATCTAAATGACCTCAGGAAGGAGTCCCCTATTGAATATAAGATTGCATCCAAAAATGATTAAAGAATTGTGCGGGACTGTCTCCTTCAAAAGAGGCGAGACTTTTTACCGGTCCAATAAAGTAACCTTTGAAAATTACGGTCCTGACCGATGTGAAGCAATAGTATCTGGAACAGAGGATTTCCATGTTGTGATTGAAAGGGAAGACAATGGTGGTTTTCGAACAAAGTGCACGTGTCCTGTGTTGACTTCTTATCAAAAGGATTGTCAGCATATTGCTGCAGTATTGCTAGCCATATACGAGCAACAACGTAAAGGAACCACTCCCTTTCGAGAGGGTTCTTCAAACAGGGAGGAGAATCTAGCAGAGGGGGTGCTGAACCTCTTCAACAACCAGCCCATACGCTCTAGCGGGCATCAACTCCATTTTGAAAATAGAACCGTGCTTAAAGTCGAACTTACCTGTAAACCAATTTTGATTGATGAACAGTACATTCTCGGAATGCAGATAAAGATTGAATCAGCAAATGTACAAAACATCCGGGACTTTCTTTGCGCCGTTGATCAGGGGCGACCAATTAAGCTTTCTAGCCTACACTGTTACGAACCTTACCTGCATTGCTTTCAACCTGAAACTGATTCCGTGATTAAGAAACTAATACAAGTGGTCCAAGATAATAAGCACACTGGCGAACAAGAACTGCTTCCGATTCCGCCATCTTCCTGGAAGCAGCTGCAGCCATTACTTTCGAAGGCACCATTGGTGAAGCTTAAATACAATGGAAATATCTATGATAGTTTAGTTGTTACGGACGAGCTGCCTCCGTTAAAGTTTGAATTTAGCGAGGCGGACGGCAATGGCTATTGTTTAAAGGTTAAAGGATTATCTAATATGATTATCTTAGATTCTTACGGGTCTGTTTTATCTGCAGGGAAAATCGTTACGATGAAAACGGAGGACTGCAAGCGTTTGTCCGATCTTAAACAACTGCTAGATGCCTCAGGAACGAATCAAATTTCCATCCCTCAAGTACAAATCCAGCATTTTTTAGAAAAAGTAGTCCCTGGCTTAAAAAAAATAGGTTATGTCCAGCTTTCTGATGCACTGGCAAAAGAGTTTATGAAAACGCCTCTGATTGCCAAATTGTACTTGGATCGGGTGAAAAATCGCCTGCTAGCCGGGCTGGAGTTTCATTATGATAATGTTGTATTCAATCCTTTGGAGAGGCAGGATGCTGGTTCTAGAGTAATTCGTGATGAGGATAAGGAGAGCCTAATTCTGCAGCTTATGGAGGAGAGTTCATTTGCCAAAACAGAAGGCGGTTATTACCTTCACAATGAAGAATTAGAATATGAATTTCTCTACCATACTGTCCCGAAGCTCCAAAAGCTTACACAAATTTATGCTACAACAGCTGTAAGAAACAGGATTTTTAGAGAGAATCCCCGCCTGAGCTTGAGGGTGAAGGTGAAAAAAGAACGAACAAATTGGCTCGAATTTAAATTTGAACTAGGAATTCCTGAGCAGCAAATTAAAGAAGTTCTAACGGCCTTAGAGGAAAAGCGGAAATTTTATCGGCTTCGGAATGGTGCGCTGTTGTCGTTGGAGACACGAGAGTTTAAGGAAATTCAACGGTTTTTAACGGAAATACCAGCTGAGAAGAAGAATCTTGAAGACAGCTTCGAGCTTTCGATTATGCAGGGACTGCCGCTGCTTGATTCGGTTGAGGACAGTCAGGTGTTCATTGCGGAAGAATCCTTTCGTCAGTTCCTTGAAAGTCTCCGCAATGCCGGCAGCTTAGAGTTTGCAGTTCCATCCAGTTTAGATTCGATTTTACGCGACTATCAAAAACGCGGTTACAAGTGGATGAAAACACTTGCCCATTACGGATTTGGCGGAATTCTAGCCGATGATATGGGCCTTGGAAAAACATTGCAAAGCATTACGTTTATTTTATCAGAGCTTGAGAACATCCGTGCAAAAAAGCAGCCGGTTTTGATTGTCTGTCCTTCCTCTTTACTGTATAACTGGCTGAGTGAAATGATGAAATTTGCTTCGGAAATTCAGGCAGTTGTCGTGGATGGCAATCAAGCTGAGAGGCATCGTATCCTGAAGGAAGCTTTGCAAATGGACGTGGTTATCACTTCGTATCCTTTGCTGCGGCGGGATCTCAAGTGGTACGAGAAACAAGATTTCCATACTGTCTTTTTTGATGAAGCACAAGCCTTTAAGAACCCACTGACCCAAACGGCACGGGCGGTAAAAAGGCTTAAGGCGAATTATCGATTTGCCTTGACCGGAACACCGGTAGAAAATTCTCTCGAAGAACTTTGGTCTATTTTTCATGTCGTCTTTCCTGAACTATTTCGTGGCTTAAAGGAATTCTCCAACCTATCAAGGAAAAAGATTTCCCGGAGAGTCCGTCCATTCTTATTGCGAAGGATGAAGGAAGACGTCGTTTCCGAGCTTCCGGAAAAATTAGAGTTTACGGAATCAGCAGAACTTCTTCCAGATCAAAAGAAGCTGTATGCCGCGTATTTGGCTAAGCTGCGAGAAGATACACTTAAACATTTGGACAAGGAAACCATCCGAAAGAACCGGATAAAAATCCTCGCAGGTTTAACGCGCTTGCGGCAGATTTGCTGCCATCCGGCTTTGTTTGTGGACGGTTACAAAGGCAGTTCTGCTAAATTTGAAATGCTGATGAGACTTATTGAGGAATCCAGGCTTTCAGGTAGGAGGGTGTTGATTTTCTCTCAGTTTACAAAAATGCTTGATCTTATAGGGAGAAATTTAGCGGTTAAGGACCTTCCTTTTTTCTATCTTGATGGCGCGACCCCGTCTGAAGAACGTTTGGAAATCTGCAATCGATTTAATGAAGGGGAACGCGATTTCTTCCTTATTTCGCTTAAGGCTGGCGGTACAGGACTTAATTTGACGGGAGCGGACACGGTCATTTTGTATGACATTTGGTGGAATCCGGCGGTCGAGGAGCAGGCCGCAGACCGGGCCCATCGCATCGGCCAGAAAAATGTTGTCCAGGTCATCAAGCTTGTTTCCCGAGGCACCATCGAAGAGAAAATCAGCGAACTGCAGGACAAAAAAAGACAGCTGATTGAAGAAATCATTGACTCCGAGGAGCAGGGCAAATCCGTTTTAACCGAAGAGGATATACAAGAAATATTATCTTAACATAATTTATGGAGAATTCTTGCTTGTTTTCTCGATCGAGCTATTCTATGGGACAATTTGCATGGAATTCCTGCTGGTTTTGTCCCATAGAGCTTTTCTATGGGACAGTTTGCATGGGGTCCTGCTGGTTTTGTCCCATAGAGCTTTTCTATGGGACAGTTTGCATGGGATTCCTGCTGGCTTTGTCCCATAGAGCTTTTCTATGGGACAGTTTGCATGGGATTTCCGCTGGTTTTGTCCCATAGGGCTCTTCTATGGGACAGTTTGCATGGGATTTCCGCTGGTTTTGTCCCATAGAGCCCTTCTATGGGACAATTTGCATGGAATTCCTGCTGGTTTTGTCCCATAGAGCTCTTTCTATGGGACAGTTTGCATGGGATTTCCGCTGGTTTTGTCCCATAGGGCTCTTCTATAGAATCATCCCGTTAAAAATTCATATACCATATCATTTACTACCTCATATAAATCCGCGCTCGGTTCCTCGTCTTTTGTTTGAAGAATCCGATTCACAAGTACCTCCAAATCTTTCTCATCAACAGGCATCGAATCCGCCTCATAATACTGTTTAAAACAATTCTTGATCATTTTAACGACTAATTTTTTCTCCATAAAAAAGCACCTCAACGTTATTATACTGTTTTGCCGCTTAATCTCCATCTAAAAAAACAGGCAAAAAATTTCCATTGAATGAGAACGTATATTCGCTTATCATAATAAATATAATAATAAAGAACAAATGTTCTATTTTTGAAAAACTGTGAGGGGAAAGCCATGGTGGATTATAGCACACTGCCGCAAAATAAAATTCTATGTGTGGACATGAAGAGCTTTTATGCAAGCTGTTCGGCTGTTATGAGAGGTCTTGATCCATTGAATTGCTATTTAGCGGTGGCTGGCAACTTGGATCGGCAGGGAAGTGTCGTGCTTGCTGCTTCCCCGCGCCTCAAAAAAGAATTTGGCATTAAAACAGGTTCACGGCTATTCGAGATTCCAAAAGACCCAAGAATTCAAATTGTTGAGCCAAGGATGGCAACGTACTTACGTGTTTCAACTGAAATTTCCCGTGTCTTTAACCGCTACGTTCCAAAAGAAGCCATCCATACGTACAGCGTCGATGAAAGCTTTATTAAAGTCGATGGAGCGGTTCATTTATGGGGGAATGCCCGGACGATTGCCGAAAAAATAAAGGACGATATTGAACGGGAATTTCAGCTGCCGTGCGCCGTCGGCATTGGCCCGAACATGCTCATGTCAAAGCTTTGTCTAGATCTGGACGCAAAGAAAAAAGGAGTGGCTGAGTGGACGTATGAAGATGTAAAGACAAAGCTTTGGAACGTATCCCCGCTTAGGGAAATGTGGGGAATTGGCCGCCGTGTCGAAAAGACATTAAACGGAATGGGGATTTTTACGGTTGGCCAGCTGGCCCGCTATGATTTAGAAAAGCTGGAAAAGAAGTTCGGCATTATGGGAAACCAGCTTTATCATCATGCCTGGGGAGTGGATCTTTCTGAGCCGGGAGCCCCAATCATCCAGGGGCAAATCAGCTTTGGAAAAAGCCAAATTCTTTTAAGGGATTATAAAGAGGAAAAGGAAATCAAGGCCGTTATTTTAGAAATGTGTGAGGAAGTGGCCCGGAGAACTAGAACGCGCCGTAAAGCAGGGAGGACCATTAGTCTCAGCATCGGTTACAGCCAAGATGAATTTGGCGGCGGCTTTCATCGTTCCCGAACAATTCGGCAGCCAACGAATGAGACGATGGAGCTTTACCGCGTCTGCCTTGAATTGTTTCATGAAAATTATACAGGCAAGACGGTAAGGCAAATTGCGATTGCCCTCGGAAATATTGTTGACGACTGCGAGATTCAGCTTGATCTTTTTGACTTGGGTGCCTATAAGAGGCGGGAGCTTGGCTATGTAGTGGATTCAGTCCGCCGCCGCTTCGGTTCGGGCTCGCTGCTGCGCGCTGTTTCCTATACAGCCGCTGGAACTGCAAAGCACAGGGCAACACTAGTGGGCGGGCATAAAATGTAATTGGGAAAGAAGGTAGAGGCGTATGACGATTCGCGACCGCGGCAGAATCAAATGGACGTCGATGATGCTTCCTGAGCATGTGAAATTGCTCCGGGATTGGGTAAAAGAAGATGAATACGAACAGAAAAGAGAAATGGATGAGCAGCAGCTTGAGCTCATGAATGAGACCTTGTCTGAAGCAATTGAATTTGATCAATATGTTACAGTTACGCATTACCATAACCGAAATTATGAAATTGTGATTGGCAAAATTCATTACTGGGACGAAATGGCCCAAAGGCTTCATGTAGTAGACCGCTTTGAAGAAGTGCACCGGATTCCCATAGATGCGATTGCCGATATAAGGCTGACGGACGCATAAAAAAGCGCGGCTTCTATATGAAGCCGCGCTTCTTAAACTATTCACCTTTAGGAGCCCGGACTTGTGATTCGAAATTTCCTTTATGCGAGCCATCGCAAAAAGGTTTGTTTTTTGATAAGCCGCAGCGGCAGAGAGAAAAAGATGGTTTAGTAGTATAAACATTGCCTTCACCATCTAGTAATTCCACATCACCGGTAATTCTTAGAGATCCGTTATCATTTACTTTGATTTGAACTTTGGACAAAGACTGACACTCCTTTAAAAACATATGATACAATCATCATATGTCTAATGAGGGAGGGTTTAAACGTGGAAATTACAATTACAGCGGAAGCGGCAGAAAAAATTAATGAAAGAACCGCAAACCGCGAAGGCTATTTAAAATTAAAATATGATACAGATGGCTGCGGCTGCGCCGTAAACGGTGTAATAGCCTTATGGTATGTTACCGAATTAGAAAATACCGACATCGAGATTGAAACAAACGATAGAACGGTTTATGTAGAAAAATCCAAAATGGTCTTCTTTGATGAACAAATGAAAATTGATTTTTCCAAGGCAACTAATTGCTTTCAATTAAAAAGCCCAGGACAAATCCTGAACGGACATATGAGCCTAATACTAAGAGAAAAAACAGACTGATCCAATGGACAGTCTGTTTTAATTAGGCAAAGGCTGATGAACATATTTTTGTAGGAATTCATCAATCACCCGTTCGTAATCAGCGGGATTTTCGTTAAAGGATTGGGCATGGCGCCCGTTGGCTGCAAGATAGAGCATCTTCGGCCCCTTCTTTTGTTCAAATAGTTCTTTCGTCATGGTAGGAAGAATAAAATCATCCTTTTGGCTGTGAATGAACAAAACGGGATGGTTAATGTTCTCAATGACCGAAATCGGAGAAACATTCCGAATGGAATATTTATCACGTAACCTTAAAAGAGCGTCACCAATCGGCAGCAAGAGTCCGGGGATAAGTTTAAAATCTTTTTTAATTAGATAGGCAAGCTGTTCTTTAAAATCAGAAAAGGGACAGTCGGCAATATAAAAATCAGCGCCATCCTCTAAAAGCCCTGCATATAACAGCATCGTTGCTGCCCCCATCGATTCCCCGTGAATTCCAAGTTCAAGATTGGGCCCTTTTTCATTTTTTAGCCAGTCAACTACTGTTTTTAAATCAAATTTTTCATAGTGGCCAAAGCTGGTTGTTTTCCCGCCGGATTCCCCGTGGCGGCGATGGTCATAAATCAAGGCATTGAACCCGCGCTCAAGGAAAAGGTTTGCATATTTAATCGAATTAATTTTCGTTTCGGTAACACCATGTGTAATAACGATATAGCGGTTGGTCTCGTGCGGTTCAACTAAAACGGCTTTAATGGTGTAGCCGAAAGGAGAAGGTATATCCACTTCCCGTTGAGGAAGGGAATTAAATTCATCAGGCTTATACCTGCCTGCATCCTTTTCCCGATTTAAGATAAAATCCTCGTCCTTTTTTTTCATATACATGATGCGGTTTGTAAAATATAACGCGAGAGATAACCAGAAAAAAAGTAAAATGAACAAAGCTCGAAATGCCTTTTTCAAAAGCGGCACCTCCCGAAATGTTTAATATAACATATGAAAAATAAACTTCATGCGCCCATAAATTTTAACATGAAAAAAGCCGCTGATTCCAATTTAGCGGCTTAGGCTCATGATACAAATTACATGACATCGCACTTTGAGAACTGTCCAGCTCCTGCGCCTCGCAGGAACAAGCTCCGCTTGTTCCGAAGGCGCTTCCGCTTTTCTATTATGACTCTGCATTTTGTCGCTTCGTTGGATGAATCGCTTTGTTCATCTCTTCAGCGGCCATCGTCCGTGTGCCGCCACCGCCTGTTTCTGCATAGTCTTTGCCCTTTTGGCTGTTTCCTTTATCACGTTTTTGGCTCATAAATAAATCTCCCTTCAAGGTAGTTTCATCTAATAAGATGCATAGATAGAAGGGTGATTATTCACAAATCTAAATGGTTTGAGCATGTAATCGATAATATCCGCTATCGATGGACCTTGAAAGATGAGGACGGACGATTTCAATCGCATCCACAAGCTTTTCGAGATTAACACCTGTTGCAATTCCCATCCGCTCAAGCATGTAAACTACGTCCTCTGTTGCCGCATTTCCGCTGGCTCCAGGTGCGAAAGGACAGCCGCCAAGCCCTCCGGCGGAGGAATCAAATCGGTCAATTCCTGCTTGAAGGGAAGCTAAAATATTGGCAAGGGCAAGCTTCCGGGTGTCATGAAAATGGGCAGTTAAAAGAACCCCAGGGAATTCAGCTTTCAGTTGAGAAAACAAAGAGTATGCTTCATCCGGGGCCGCCATCCCAATCGTATCGGCCACACTTAATTCATCGACACCTGCCTCTACAAAATCATGGCAAAGCGATAATGTGTCAATCTCACTAATTTTCCCCTCATAAGGACAATAAAAGGAAGTAGAAATGCAGGCGCGTACAAAATAATTCTTTTCTTTTAATTCGTGGATGATGGGTTTCAACTCTTCCATACTATCCTTCGTTGTTTTATTAATATTTTTTAGATTAAAAGTGTTGCTCACCCCAACAAACACCGCAACAGCTTCGCAATCGGTGGAATAGACCCGGTCAATCCCTTTTCGATTGGGCGAAAGGACAATATTTCTTGTCCTATCATCGAGGCAATCAGTGACAATTTCAGCAGCATCGCCCATTTGCGGTACCCACTTTGGCGAAACAAACGAAGTCAACTCCATTTCCTGAAGCCCAGCATCCCTTAAAGCGGCAATAAATTGTTTTTTTATTTCAGTCGGAACGAATAACTTCTCATTCTGGAGACCATCGCGTGGACCAACCTCAATAATGGTCACTTTTTTAGGTAAATTAAGCATCATTTTTCCCCTCCCATTTTCATACTCTCATTGTAGTGCCGGTATTTTTGAAAAATCAAGAAAAAATGAAATTTTGACAAAATTAGAGGAATTTCCGTGTTAAACTAGAAGTAGTAAAGGTAAAAAAGGTTGAAGGAGAGAGAAAGTAATGAGCCAAACAGAAGTGGTCATCGTCAGTGCGGTCCGAACTGCACTCGGAAATTTTAACGGAAGTTTAAAAAATATATCCGCACCGGAGCTGGGAGCGACTGTAATTAAAGGGGCACTCGAGCAGGCTGGAGTAAAGCCAGAACAAGTAGATGAGGTCATTATGGGAAATGTCCTCCAGGCAGGACTGGGGCAAAACCCGGCAAGGCAGGCTGCTTTTCAAGCGGGCATTCCTGAAAGCGTTTCCTCGATGACGATTAATAAAGTTTGCGGTTCCGGACTTAAGGCTGTTCATCTTGCAACGCAAGCCATTTTGGCTGGTGACGCTGAAATCGTAGTAGCTGGCGGAATGGAAAATATGAGCCAGGCACCATACCTGTTAAAAAATGCCCGCGACGGCTTTAAAATGGGCGACCAAAAATTAGTGGATACATTAACTTCTGATGGTCTTACATGTGTGTTTAACGATTATCATATGGGGATTACCGCAGAAAACCTTGCTAGCAAATATTCGATCACAAGAGAAGAGCAGGACGAATTTTCGGCATGGAGTCAGGACAAAGCTGTGAAGGCGATTGAAGCAGGGAAGTTTAAAGGTGAAATCGTTCCTGTTCTCATCCCGCAGCGTAAAGGAGAGCCAATTGTTTTTGCGGTGGATGAATATCCGAAAAAAGGAACAACGGCAGAAAAATTGGCAGGTTTGAGAACAGCGTTTAAAAAGGATGGCACGGTAACGGCAGGAAATGCTTCAGGAATTAATGATGGTGCGGCTGCTGTAGTGGTCATGAGTAAGAAAAAGGCGGAAGAACTAGGTCTTGAACCTCTAGTAACAATCAAAGCAAATGCCAGTGCAGGTGTAGACCCAAGCATAATGGGGATTGGTCCGGTACCTGCCGTAAGAAAAGCATTGGAAAAGGCATCTGTTTCGATGGAAGAGATTGAATTAATCGAAGCAAATGAAGCCTTTGCGGCACAATCACTAGCTGTAGACCGTGAGCTTCAGTTTAATAAAGAAATTCTCAATGTAAATGGCGGCGCCATTGCTCTCGGCCACCCTATCGGAGCAAGCGGAGCGAGAATTCTGGTTACCTTAATCCACGAAATGAAAAAGAGACAGGCGCGCGTAGGATTGGCTACTCTTTGTATTGGCGGCGGGCAAGGGGTCGCGACGATTGTTGAGCTTGCATAAAACGTTCATGATAAGGGGGAGAGAACGAAAATGAAGAAAATTTGTACATCCTTCCAGGAAGCAGTTGCCGATATTCATGATGGAGCGACGCTGATGGTAGGTGGATTTGGTTTGTGCGGGATACCAGAAAACCTGATTTTAGCGTTAGCAGAAAAGGGCGTAAAGGATTTAACGGTTATTTCTAATAACTGCGGAATTGATGAGTGGGGACTCGGCCTCCTATTAAATAATAAGCAAATAAAAAAAATGATAGGCTCCTATGTGGGTGAAAATAAAGAGTTTGAGAGACAGGTTTTGACAGGGGAGCTGGAAGTGGAATTGACACCCCAAGGCACATTAGCAGAAAAAATTAGAGCTGGCGGCGCCGGTATTCCAGCGTTTTATACTCCTGCCGGGGTAGGAACACCGATTGCAGAAGGCAAAGAAACGAAAATTTTTAATGGTCGGGAATACCTTCTAGAAGAAGCGCTGACAGCAGATTTTAGCTTGGTGAGAGCATGGAAGGGCGACAAAATGGGCAATCTCGTTTACCACAAAACAGCCCGAAACTTTAATCCAATGATTGCGGCTGCTGGAAGAGTAACGATTGCTGAAGTAGAAACACTCTATGAAATCGGCGAATTGGATCCGAATTTTATTCATACCCCAAGCATCTATGTGCAAGCGGTTATCGAAGGAACCCAGGAGAAGCGAATTGAGCGATTAACAGTAAGTAAATAGAGTTGGTAGAAGGGAGTAGTGTAAATGGCGAATGAGAAAGTCTCTGTCAGAGAGAGAATTGCGATTAGGGCAGAGAAAGAAATTGAAAACGGCTTTTATGTAAACCTCGGAATAGGCATGCCAACCCTCGTTGCCAATTATATAACCGACAATAAACAGGTTGTTTTGCAATCGGAAAATGGTCTTCTTGGTATTGGCCCCTATCCGAGTGAAAATGAGGTTGATCCGGATTTAATCAATGCGGGGAAAGAAACGGTTACAGCTATCAGCGGTGCAGCCTATTTTGACAGTGCTGAATCATTTGCAATGATTCGCGGCGGACATGTGAACCTGGCAATCCTCGGCGGAATGGAAGTTTCCGAAACCGGCGATCTTGCAAACTGGATGATTCCAGGAAAAATGATTAAAGGAATGGGCGGGGCGATGGACCTTGTTCACGGCGCCCAGAAAATCATAGTTATCATGGAGCACGTCAATAAAAAAGGTGAGTCAAAAATTCTAAAACAATGCACGCTTCCATTAACAGGGAAAGGGGTCGTCAACCGGATTATCACAGAGCGTGCGGTTATGGATGTCACCGCTTCCGGATTGAGGCTTGTGGAAGTAGCAAAAGGATTTACCGTAGAGGAAGTCGTGAATTCGACGGAAGCGGCTCTACAAGTCGATGAAAGCGTTAAAGTAGAAGCATATTAAAGAAAAGTTTAAGCAGGCTGTGTTGTCAAACAGCCTGCTTTTTTAATGATATAATAAAAGGAATAATTGAATTTTGGAGGTGTTAGAATGAAAAAGAAAGCGAAACAAAAAAATCAATCTAAACCAAAAACAGATGACAAGCCTGTAACGCTTAAAGATATGATTAACCCGGACTTAATTAAGCAGTTAAAAGACCAGCAGGATCAATTGAAAGCGGAAGATGAGAGAAAAAAACAAGAGGAAGAAGCAAGAAAACGGGAAGAACGCAGATTAAAAGAGAAGAATAAATCCTTTGAAGAGTTATTGAACGAAAGCGGCATGAACTGGAAGGAGTTTAAATAATTATTCGAATGCAAGCAAAGTAAAAAGGAGAGCAGTTGCTCTCCTTTAACAATGTTCTTTGTAGATACTATATTTAGTTAATTCTTTGATTAGTGCAACCTCTCTATCTGTCAATGGCTGGCTTCTTACCGCCTTGGCATTGCTCCTGATTTGTTCCGGGCTGCTTGCACCAGCAACAACAGATGCAACGGCAGAGTTTGCTAGATTGTATTGCAGCGCCACTTCTGTAAACGAGCGGTCAGTACCCACTTTTTGTTTTAATAAGTCAAGTGTCTCTCTCAACTCTTCGTTGGAATAATCCAAATATCCTTTTCCAGATGCTTTTTCCAGCAGCTTATCGCTAAGCAGCCCCTTTGCAAGCGGTCCTCGGGTAACAGCACTAATGCCATTTTCATGAAGCAGCGGTAGTGCCTCTTCTTCAGGCCTGCGGTCTAATATGCTGTACTGCATCATGACAGAAACCATCCCAGATTTCCTCACATATTCACGAATCACATTCGGCCGAATCGATGAGATGCCATAATAGCGAATCAAGCCGTCTGCCTTTAATTCTTCAAACGCTTCGATCGTTTCGTCAATTGGGTCCTCAATTGTTCCGCCATGCAATTGATAAAGATCAATATAGTCTGTTCCCAGCCGTTTCAGACTGTTTTTCACTGCTTCTTTTATATAGGATTTAGAAGGGTCCCACGACCAGCCATTTCGATCTTCCTTCCAGCGATTCCCGACTTTAGTCGCAATAATCACCTGTTCACGGACATCCTTTAACGCCCTTCCGACGATTTTCTCATTTTCACCGAAATCATATAAATCAGCCGTATCGAAATAATTGATTCCTTCCTCGAGTGCCGCTTCGATGATTTTTCTCGAAGATAGCTCATCTGTTCCGATGGACATGCAGCCGAGCCCTAACTCGGTAACAAACAAATCGGAGGCACCTAATCTTCTTTTTTTCAAAAAAACACCCCGTTCTTTTTTCTATCATTTTACAAAAAGAACAGGGCAGACTACAAACAGCAGAACTCATTTTTGCGTAATATTTTTAACCCACTCCGAAACGAAAGTGTAATCCTTGTTGTATTCTTTAAGCTTTTGAAGGATCTCCCAGCTCTTTCCAACAAGGATAATTCCCTTTTCGTGCACGACGACCTTCATCCATACCCCTCCAGATTAAGTATGGTAAAATGTATGAGCAGATTATCGGAATAGAACAGGAGTGACCTTTATGAGCAAGCTTGAGGAAAAAACACTTCATAGCGAAGAAATTTTTTCAGGAAAGGTAATTAGTCTTCATTTACAGGATGTTGAACTGCCAAATGGCAAACAATCTAAACGGGAAATCATCAAACATCCCGGGGCAGTTGCTATTTTAGCTGTCACAAATGATGATAAGATCATCATGGTCGAACAATACCGAAAAGCGTTGGAAAGAACGATAGTTGAAATACCGGCAGGAAAGCTGGAAAAAGGGGAAGAACCAGCTGTCTGTGCCCGCCGCGAGCTCGAGGAAGAGACAGGCTATGGATGTGAAAGTCTTGAATTACTCACCTCCTTTTATACTTCACCAGGTTTTGCTGATGAAATCGTCCATGTATATTTGGCCAAGGGCTTATCAAAAATAGAAAATTCCGCCGCACTTGATGAAGACGAATTTGTGAATCTCGAGGAATTAACACTTGAAGAAGCTCTACAATATGTAAAGGAACAAAAAATTTATGATGCGAAAACAATCTATGCTGTCCAATACTTACAATTGCAACGGGCAATAGGAAAAAAATGAATCGTTATTATGTAGATTTACATATTCATATTGGTCGGACTTGGACAGGCAAACCGGTCAAAATTACCGGGGCCAAATCGTTAACTTTTACAAATATTATCGAACATGCCAGGCACGAAAAAGGGCTCAATATGGTCGGAATTATCGACAGCCATTCACCTGAAGTCATTCTCGAGATGGAAAGTCTGATTGACAGAGGAGAAATGTATGAGCATCCGGATGGAGGCATAGTATTTGGTGACTTAACGGTTATCCCTGGGTCGGAGTTAGAGATTTATGATGAGCAATGTAATGGACCAATTCATTTGCTATGCTATTTTCCAAACCTAACGATCATGAGAGAGTTCTCAGCATGGCTGTCGAACCACTTGAAAAATATTCAATTAAGCTCTCAAAGAATCTATGTATCAGGCAGAGTATTGCAAACAAAAGTAAAAGAGCTTGGAGGTATTTTCATTCCGGCCCATGTCTTCACGCCATTTAAAAGTTTATATGGCAAAGGGGTCAATCATTCACTAACAGAGGTACTGGATCCCGATTTAATAGACGGAATAGAGCTTGGCCTAAGCTCAGACACAAGCATGGCTGATCAATTAGGAGAATTGCACCGCTATACGTTTGTAACGAATTCGGACGCACATTCCCTTGCAAAGATTGCCAGGGAATATCAAGTGGCTGCGATGAAGGAACCAACCTTCCTTGAACTGCAAAAAGCATTAAAAGGGGAAGATGGCCGTCAAATTGTTGCTAACTATGGGCTTGATCCACTGCTGGGGAAATATCATAAAACCGTTTGCGCAGAATGTTTCAATCATATCAATGAAGAAGATCAGCTTTGTGATGTCTGTGGAAATCAGAAAATTATAAAAGGAGTGGCTGACCGAATTCTGGAATTAAAAAAGGCAGATGAAAGTCCTCCAGGGCGCCCTCCTTATGTCCATCAAGTACCACTCGAATTTATCCCTGGACTAGGGCCGAAATTACTTGAAAAACTGGTGAATCATTTTGGCAGTGAAATGGCTATATTACATGAAGTACCATATGAAGCGTTAAAAGAGGTAGTTCCAGTTAAAATAGCCGACCTTATCATGAATGCAAGGGAAGGAAAAATAAATCTAGCAGCCGGCGGCGGCGGAAAATATGGTAAAATTGCGGATTAAAATCCCGGCAGCATATGCTGCCGGGATTTTTCCTATACTCTATTAATTGTAGTAATAGAAATACTAGACTAGGCATAGATTGTAATAACAGATTGACAAAAGTAGGAGGAACCGCAAATGAAAAAACGATTGAACCAGTCCAATGCCGCTAGTTATTTCCGTGAGCATTCCTCAATTTTCTTATTTATTGTAATTTTATTTTTAATGGGGGTCATATTTGGAGCGATTGTGGTAAACAGCATGAGTTTTTCCCAAAAGGAAGATCTCTACTATTATTTATCACAATTTTTTGGGCAAGTTTCCGGTGATAAGGTAGCGGAAGATAATGACTTATTTTTGCAAAGCTTTTCCCACAATAGTAAGTTTATTGGACTAATGTGGATCCTTGGGATATCAATCATCGGACTGCCTGTTATTCTGATTCTTTTATTTGTTAAAGGGATGGTTGTAGGGTTTACAGTTGGCTTTTTAGTAAGTCAAATGGGCTGGAAAGGATTTCTGCTCGCGTTTGCTTCTATCCTTCCGCAAAATTTGATTATCATTCCGGTGTTTATCTTGATGGCAGCCTTATCAGTGATATTTTCAATGAGGATGATCAAAAAACAATTTATGAAAAAGTTTGCCCAGCCAATCATGCCTTTTTTTAAAGGATATATTTTTGCTCTGATTGCAGCAGTGATTTTTATATCAGCAGCTTCTGGAATAGAGGCTTATTTATCGCCATGGTTAATGAAAACGATCATTAGCTCAACTTCTTTAAAATAACTATTATTTAATATTAAGTATAAATTCTTGTTTATAATAATTTTATTTTGAATCTCTTTTCTCATCTGTTATAATGAGAACTACAGTGGCGAGGGAGGGACTTCAGAATGGAAACTAGAATTGAGCGTATAAAAAAACAGTTGCATTCAGCAAGTTATAAGCTAACACCTCAGCGTGAAGCAACCGTCAGAGTTTTACTAGAAAATGAAGAGGATCATTTAAGTGCGGAAGATGTGTACCTCCTCGTTAAAGAAAAATCGCCTGAAATTGGATTAGCAACTGTTTATCGTACATTAGAATTATTAACGGAATTAAAAATTGTCGATAAAATAAATTTTGGCGACGGCGTATCAAGATACGATTTAAGGCAGGAAGGTGCGGCACATTTTCACCATCACCTAGTTTGTATAGAATGTGGCGCTGTTGATGAAATTCAGGAAGATTTGCTTGAGGATGTGGAAGCTGTCGTCGAACGACGATGGAATTTTAAAATTAAAGATCATCGTCTTACTTTTCATGGGATTTGCTATCGCTGCCAGGATAAGGCGAAAGTGGAAGAAAAAACTGAATAACTTTTAAATCGTCCTTTTATGCGAAAGGGCTTTTTCTTTTGTTTACCCATATTTCCAGATATAAAGGTATAAAACTTGTACATTTTGGCATACCTTTTACTAGAATACCTGAAAATTAGGGGGAAGCAAGATGATCTCTTTTATAAAAATTACACTGCAAACCTTAAAGGTTTTTATCATTTTCACAGGATGCACTATCCTCTTCTATTATGGTATCATGTGGGTATCAGAAGAATACCAAAGCTATCATCGCTATGATGAACCGGAAGGAGCAGCATTAAAGGTTTCAAATGCAGTAGATGAAGAAAATCCTTCCTTGTTAGATCGGCTGATGTTGTTTTATTTAAATGGGGAGTAGGGGCGATGGAAGAGCGGATAAAAGATTTTATGCATTATTTGATAGTTGAAAAAGGGCTGGCCAAAAATACCATTCTATCCTATGAACGCGATTTGAAAAGCTATCTTCATTATTTAGGAAAAGTCGAGGCGATTCTCTCCTTTAATGATGTACAGCGCGTCCATATTATACAATTTCTTGGATTTTTAAAGGAGCAGGGAAAATCATCGAAAACAATTGCAAGGCATATTGCTTCCATTCGTGCCTTTCATCAATTTTTATTAAGGGAAAAAGCAGCCGGCCAAGATCCTTCGAATCTGATTGAACCACCAAAACTTGAAAGAACACTTCCTAAAGTTTTGAGCATGAAAGAGGTAGAACTTCTTTTAGATGCGCCTAAATTGGAGGATCATTATGGAATACGAGACAAAGCGATGCTTGAACTTCTCTATGCAACAGGAATTCGTGTTAGTGAACTGATTGGTCTGGATATTGACCATGTTCATTTAACGATGGGATTTATTCGTTGTCATGGAACAGGCAATAATGAACGGATAATTCCGATTGGGCGCACTGCTTCAAATGCCATCTTGCAATATTTAGAACAAGGCAGACCTTTGTTTGCAGCGAAAAAGCATCCTGATAATGCCTTGTTTTTAAATCACCAGGGTAAAAGGTTGACCAGACAGGGCTTTTGGAAAATTCTAAAAAAACTTTCCAAAGAGGCTGGAATAGTGAAAGAGCTGACCCCACATACACTTCGTCATTCCTTTGCTGTTCATTTATTGGAAAATGGGGCTGATTTAAAGGCTGTTCAAGAAATGTTAGGACATGTAAATATATCTACGACACAAATATATACAAATGTTAATAAGACAAGGTTGAAGGACGTTTATAGTAAATTCCACCCAAGAGCTTGATAGAATGATAGTAACTACTCGATTTCACATAAATGTCAAAAAGCTGCCAAAATTTTAGGCAGCTTTTTTCTTGTATTTTCATAAACATTTAGTAAAATAAAGATGTCAGACTTCTGACGAATATAATTGTGTGGCCCTTTCATAGTTCTAATTTAAACAGGGTAACCTATTTTTGTGTATTTTTAACTTGTAAACGTTTCCTATTAATAAAGGAGGAAGATTTGAATGGCGGCAGATACATATAAGCGTATTTTTATTATCGTCATGGACTCAGTCGGAATTGGAGAAGCACCGGATGCCGAAAAGTTTGGCGATAAAGGTGCTGATACATTTGGCCATATTGCCGAAAAAATGAACGGTCTAAATATGCCCAATATGGCGAAATTGGGATTAAGTAATATTCGCGAAATAAGAGGAATTAACAAAGCAGAGAAGCCTTTAGCGTTTTATACAAAAATGATGGAAGCTTCAAACGGAAAAGATACAATGACAGGACATTGGGAAATCATGGGACTAAATATTCAGACTCCATTCCGTGTATTCCCAGAAGGATTTCCAGAGGAACTTGTATCTGAATTAGAAAACCGCACCGGCAGAAAAGTTATTGGCAATAAACCTGCCAGCGGAACCGAAATTCTTGATGAACTTGGTGAAGAGCACATGAATACAGGTGCATTGATTGTATATACATCGGCAGACTCTGTCCTGCAAATTGCCGCCCACGAGGAAATTATTCCGCTTGAAGAATTATATAAAATTTGTAAAATTGCACGTGAACTGACGCTTGATGAAAAGTACATGGTTGGCCGGGTAATTGCCCGTCCATTCCTTGGGGTACCAGGAAACTTTAAACGAACTTCAAACCGCCATGATTATGCCCTAAAACCATTTGACCGCACAGTAATGAGCGAATTGAAGGATGCCGGCTTTGATGTAATCGCGATCGGTAAAATATCGGATATTTATGATGGGGAAGGCGTTACAAAATCACTCCGCACCGTTTCGAATATGGACGGTATGGATAAGCTGGTTGAAACCCTTGATATGGACTTCACCGGAATAAGCTTTTTAAATCTAGTGGATTTTGATGCATTATATGGTCACCGCCGCGACCCTGAAGGGTATGGTAAAGCACTTGAAGAATATGATGCCCGCCTTCCTGAAGTGTTTGCGAAAATGAAGGAAGAGGACCTATTAATGATTACAGCAGACCACGGAAACGACCCTGTCGCACCTGGCACAGACCATACTCGTGAATATGTACCATTATTAGTTTACTCAAAGAAAATGACTGAAGGCAGGGAGCTGCCACTACGAGAAACATTTGCTGACCTAGGAGCAACTGTGGCGGAAAACTTCAATGTAAAACTGCCAAACTACGGAAAGAGCTTTTTAAAAGAATTAATCTAAAAAGGGGAATGAACATGAACGTTGAAAAAATTCAAAATGCTGCGGTTTTTCTAAAAGATAAATATGCGAATACACCAAGAATTGGTCTCATTTTAGGCTCTGGGCTAGGTGTGTTGGCAGATGAAATTGAGAATCCAGTTAAAATTCCATACAATGAAATTCCTGATTTTCCAGTTTCCACAGTAGAAGGACATGCAGGACAGCTTGTTTTTGGCCTATTAAGTGGAGTAGAGGTTGTCGCAATGCAGGGCCGCTTTCATTTCTATGAGGGATATGCAATGGATAAAGTAACCTTCCCTGTTCGCGTCATGAGAGAAATGGGAGTTGAAATGTTAATCGTTACGAATGCTGCCGGCGGTGTTAATGAAAGCTTCGAACCGGGAGATTTGATGATCATTACTGACCATATCAATAATATGGGGACAAATCCATTAATTGGACCAAATGATACTAAATTAGGCGTTCGTTTTCCGGATATGTCAGAGGCCTATACGAAGGAATTGCGTACAATGGCAAAAGAAATTGCTTCTCGCTTAAATATTAAGATTCAAGAGGGAGTTTATTTCGGAAACCCTGGCCCTGTATATGAAACACCAGCCGAAATTCGCATGGTTCGGGTATTAGGCGGTGATGCAGTTGGGATGTCTACTGTCCCTGAGGTAATTGTTGCCAGCCATAGCGGAATGAAGGTTCTAGGAATTTCTTGTATTTCCAATATGGCTGCCGGTATTCTTGATCAGCCGCTGACACATGATGAAGTCATCGAAACAACTGAAAAAGTTAAAGCAAATTTCCTCCTTTATATAAAAGAAATCGTTAAAAGTATGGCGTAATTGAGCAGAAACCTATTTATTGTAAAGTGGTGATAACCGATGAGAATGGTTGACTTAATTGAGAAAAAAAGAGATGGAATTGAACTAACAACGGAAGAAATTAATTTTATTATTACCGGATATACAGATGGTTCCATACCAGATTATCAAATGAGTGCCCTAACAATGGCTATCGTTTTTCAAGGAATGACCGAGAAAGAAAGAGCCGATTTAACAATGGCGATGGTGGAATCTGGGGACCAAATCGATTTATCGCAAATTGAAGGAATTAAAGTTGATAAACATTCAACTGGCGGAGTTGGTGATACTACCACTCTTGTCCTTGGCCCGCTTGTTGCTGCTTTGGGCGTGCCTGTTGCGAAAATGTCTGGACGTGGATTAGGTCATACCGGTGGTACAATTGATAAATTAGAAGCAGTTAATGGTTTCCATGTTGAAATTGACAATACTGAATTCATTGATTTAGTTAATAAAAATAAAATCGCCGTTATCGGCCAAAGCGGAAATTTAACACCTGCAGATAAAAAGCTTTATGCGCTAAGAGATGTTACGGCAACTGTTGAAAGTATTCCGCTGATTGCCAGTTCCATCATGAGTAAAAAAATTGCTGCAGGAGCTGATGCCATCGTACTTGATGTAAAAACAGGTGCAGGAGCTTTCATGAAAACGCTTGATGATTCAAAGGAATTGGCAAAAGCAATGGTTCGGATTGGTAATAATGTAGGAAGACGTACTATGGCCGTCATTTCTGACATGAGTCAGCCGCTTGGATATGCGATCGGTAACGCCCTTGAAGTAAAGGAAGCCATTGACACTTTAAAAGGTGAAGGTCCCGAAGATTTAACAGAGCTTTGCTTAACACTCGGCAGCCATATGGTTTATCTGGCTGAAAAGGCTGGCTCATTAGAAGAGGCGCGGACCCTCCTTGAAAAGGTGATTAAGGATGGTTCAGCCCTTGAAAAATTAAAAGTCTTTTTAAGCTCTCAAGGCGGGGATGCCTCGATAGTCGATGACCCTGCTAAAATGCCGCAGGCTAAATTCACTTTTGAGCTTGAAGCAAAAGAAGATGGGTTTGTTTCCGAAATCGTTGCTGACGAGGTTGGAACAGCAGCGATGTTACTAGGAGCAGGAAGAGCAACGAAGGAATCTATTATTGATTTAGCTGTTGGACTTGTGTTAAGGAAGAAAATCGGAGACCAGGTCAATAAAGGTGAGTCGTTAGTAACCATTTACAGTAACTTTGAAGACGTAAGTGAAGTAAAACAAAAGCTTGATGAAAATATCAAAATCGCGGCAGCCAAAGTCGACGCGCCGCTTCTCATACATGGAGAAATAACAGAATAATAAACGTGCTCTAAGGTGTCAGGCACCATGTGAAAATTTCACATGGTGCCTGACACCTTTTTATGTATAAACTTGTTTATTTTGGTAAAAATGGTGGCTATAAAGAATGGAGGGTTATGCGAATGAAACGATTGTTCTCTTTTATAGTAGCATCTTTTTTACTGACTAGCTTATGGGTTCCTTCTACCTTTGCTGCAGAAGAAAAAAAGAATGCTGAAATAGAAAATAAGGGTACAGATATTGTCAGTAATGTCAGTTCTGCTATTTTAATTGAGCGGGACACAGGTAAGGTTCTTTATGAGAAAAATAGCCAAGAAAAATTGCCGCCTGCTAGTATGACCAAGATTATGACAATGTTACTCATTATGGAAGCGATTGATAAAGGAAAGCTTAACTGGAATGAAAAAGTCCGGACGAGTGAATATGCCGCATCCATGGGGGGATCACAAATTTTCCTGGAACCGGGTGAAGAAATGACAACCAAGCAAATGCTTCAGGGTATTGCGATTGGTTCAGGAAATGATGCTTCTGTAGCGATGGCTGAGAGAATTGCCGGTTCGGAAGAAGCCTTTGTCGATATGATGAATGCAAAGGCAAAACAACTGGGATTGAAGCATACATTCTTTAAAAATACAACCGGCTTACCTGTAAGCGGACATTACAGCTCAGCACATGATATGGCAGTAATGGCAAAAGAACTTTTAAAATATGAAGACATTACGAAATTTACGGGAATGTATGAAGCATACCTTCGTGAAAATACAGACAAAAAATTCTGGCTCGTTAATACAAACAAATTAGTTCGTTTTTACCCTGGCGTCGATGGGTTAAAAACTGGTTTTACAGCTGAAGCGAAATATTGCTTAACAGCAACAGCTCAAAAGGATGGTATGCGTGTAATAGCCGTCGTCTTTGGAGCCCCGACTTCTAAAGAGAGAAATGCTCAAGTGACCAAAATGCTTAATTATGCTTTTAGTCAATATCAAACACACCCGCTGTATAAACGAAATCAATCTATTGGCACTGCCAGAATCAGTAAAGGAAAGGATAAGTCTGTAGAGGCAGTCACAAGTGAACCACTTTCGTTATTGACTAAAAAGGGTGAAAAAACGGAGGACGTAAAGCAAAAAGTAATTCTCCAAAAAAACCTAAACGCTCCATTAACTAAAGGTGATAAGGTTGGGACGATTAAACTGATTAAGGATGGAAAGGTAATCCTTGAAAGTCCGCTCGTAGCAAGTAAATCGGTAAAAGAAGCAGGCTGGTGGACCCTTTACAAGCGTTCCTTCGGTATGTTTACAAAAGCAGGAAAATAACCTGTCAATTGAAATTTGTCGGAAAAATAAATTATGACACTTCTTTTGGCGAATATCGACTAGTTTTGTATTTATAGAAGGATATTGATGATAAAAAAGCGAATTGACTCACTATACCAGATTAAGGAGGCCGGGGATAGTGAGTCTTAACATTGAATTAGTTACAAAACATAACGTTCTTTGCATACGCTTAAGCGGTGAATTAGACCACCACACTGCGGATGAACTTCGTGAAAAAGCAACGGCAGCGATCGAAAGAAATGACATTCGCCATATCGTCTTGAATCTAGAACAACTCTCTTTCATGGATAGCTCGGGTTTAGGCGTAATTTTAGGAAGATACAAACAAATTAAACAGGTGCATGGTGAAATGGTGGTTTGTGCAATTTCCCCAGCAATACAAAGATTATTCGATATGTCTGGTTTATTTAAAATCATCAAAATGGAACCGACAGAGGAATTTGCATTGCAAAGATTGGGGGTTGCCTGAATGAAAAATGAGATGAATCTTGAGTTCAGTGCTTTAAGTCAAAACGAATCCTTTGCCCGTGTGACTGTAGCTGCATTTATTGCCCAACTAGACCCAACGATGGATGAGTTAACTGAGATTAAAACAGTGGTTTCAGAAGCGGTGACGAATGCGATTATTCATGGTTATGAAAACGATCCAAATGGAATTGTTTATATTCGTGTTTCCATTGAAGATAGTTTAATTGATATGACAATTAAAGATATAGGATTAGGTATCATCGATGTGGAGGAAGCTCGTCAGCCATTATTTACAACAAAGCCGGATTTAGAACGGTCCGGTATGGGTTTTACCATCATGGAGAATTTCATGGATGAGGTAGAGATTCATTCACAGCCAGGCAGCGGAACCGAGGTTAGATTACGTAAGCATTTACAATCCCGCAAAATGCTTTGCAATTAAGGAGACTTGCCGATGGATGTGGAGGTCAAGAACGATAAAAGTCAACCGTATTTAAAGGATCATGAAGTGAAAGAGCTCATCAAAAAGAGCCAGGACGGAGACCAAGAAGCAAGGGATTTAATTGTTGAAAAGAATATGCGTCTGGTCTGGTCAGTAGTTCAAAGATTTCTTAACAGAGGGTATGACCCGGATGATTTATTCCAAATTGGCTGCATTGGATTATTAAAATCAGTTGATAAGTTTGACCTTTCCTACGACGTCAAGTTTTCCACCTACGCCGTACCGATGATTATCGGAGAAATTCAACGATTTATTCGTGATGATGGAACAGTTAAGGTCAGCCGTTCGCTGAAGGAAATGGGAAACAAAATCCGTAAGGCCAAGGATGAGTTATCAAAAACACTCGGAAGAATTCCAACTGTTAATGAGATTTCTGAGTATCTTGAGCTGTCGCCGGAGGATGTCATTCTTGCACAAGAGGCAAGCAGGACACCTTCCTCCATTCATGAAACCGTTTATGAAAATGATGGAGATCCAATTACATTATTAGATCAAATTGATGATGGCAACGAAGGAAAATGGTTTGATAAAATTGCCTTAAAAGAAGCAATCCGCGAATTAGATGAACGGGAAAGGCTGATTGTCTATTTGCGCTATTATAAGGACCAAACCCAATCCGAAGTTGCCGGGCGCCTTGGGATTTCTCAGGTACAGGTTTCAAGACTCGAAAAAAAGATACTGCAGCAAATGAAAGACCGTATGGATCTCTAATCCATGCGGTTTTTTCATTTTCATACATGAAAGTCTTCCTTAAAACCCATACTACATACACAAGGAAAACATTGTGTGGGAAGTGAATGTTTTGGAAAAAACAATCTACATTCGCATGCGGAATCGGGTTCAAACAAAGCCTGAAGAAAGAGTTTTATTGAAGGATGTCGCCCAAATAATAGCCCCAGAAGCTGAGCTTTCAAGTTTAAAAGAAATGCTGGTTCACCAAGTATCGGAAACGGATCGAAATATTATCGTTATTGATGTTATGCATATCATTCAACTGATAACAAAAGAGTTCGGGGATATGGAGGTTCAAACGATAGGCCCTGCACAGACTATCATTGAAGTGATAAATAAGAAAAAAGGAATATCTATTCCTTTTTTTCTGTTAATTTGGTTTCTTTTATTTTTTGGATCGGCTATGGCGATTATGAATTTTCATGATGACGTTAGTATGAAAAGTGTCCAAGAAAAAATTTACACCATTATTACCGGAAAAAATGAAGCAAAACCATTACTCTTTCAAATCCCCTATTCGATTGGTTTGGGCCTCGGCATGATTTTATTCTTTAATCACTTTTTTAAGAAACGTTTAAATGATGAACCCAGTCCGCTTGAAGTAGAAATGTTTAATTATCAAATGGATTTAGATAATTATGTGATCATCCATGAAAATAAAGAAAGTATGAAACGAGTTAATGACGATTAAAATTGTAGCGATCATATTTTTAGGATTAGCAAGTGGATTGGCCGTTGGGTCTGGTTTTGTAGCGTTTCTAACCGTACTTGGTATTATCCCAAGACTTACTCAGCTGACCAAAACAATGAAAATGATTCAACAATATGAATGGGCAGTTGTGATTGGTGCGCTTAGCGGAGTGCTGGCAAGTTTAAGGGACCCGCTGTTTCCTATTTCAGCCTATTTTTTAATTCCGCTTGGCATCACAGGCGGTGTGTTTGTTGGCATGTTGGCAGCCGCTCTTACAGAGGTTTTAAATGTTCTGCCTATACTCGCAAAACGGATTAGGTTAGATGGGGAAATTGTCATTTTAATTATGGCAATTGTATTAGGGAAAATCTTTGGATCCATTTTTCAATGGCTTTATTTTGTACATATTAAGTAAACTTCTCCATGAAAGGACATCACAGGATGAATAATCGGAGGCGTGTTATTTTAATTACTGACGGTGATGAATACGCAAAGAAAGCTGTCGAGCATGTTGCCAAGGAAATAGGCGGCCGCTGTCTTTCCATGTCGCAAGGGAATCCGTCTAAATTAACAGGTGCTGAGCTTGTCCGATTAATAAAAAAAACTCCGCATGATCCAGTACTGGTGATGTTTGATGATAGTGGAATTGTAGGGGAAGGATATGGTGAAAATGCCCTAAAATATGTGGCATTACATAAAGATATTGAAGTATTGGGAATTATAGCAGTGGCAGCAAAATCGCATCATGAGGAATGGACGAGAGTCGATATAAGTATCGATCGCGATGGCGAATTAACGCCATATGGAGTAGATAAATACGGTATACCAGAACTTGAAATTGGCAGAATAAATGGAGATACCGTTTACTGTCTTGATGAATTGAATGTACCGATAATTGTTGGAATAGGCGATATTGGTAAAATGGCACGGCGTGATTCTTATAAAATAGGTTCACCCATCACGAAAAAAGCAGTAGAGCTTATACTAGAAAGGAGTGGCTTCTATGACAAGAAGTAAGGAGCATATTTGGCCGATTCCGGAATCCGTGCATGAAATTGAAAATTATATGAAACAACGAGTTGGGCTTGGGGTCAGCTTTGATTTAGGAATACGGAAATTGACCATTCTAAAAAAAGAAGTCAATATTTATTATGTCAATGGACTATGTGACACCAGTTATATTATTCAACTAATTAAAGAATTAGTAGAGATTAATGATCATGAAAAAATTTCCACGAACCTGTTCAAAATTATTGATAATAGGCTTATCAACCAATCTGTTGAGCAAATTAAAGATTTAGACCAGCTTGTATTAAAAGTACTATCAGGTTTAATTGTTGTAGTAATGGAAGGCGAAAGCACGGCTTTTGCTATTGATGTAAGAAGCTACCCCGGGCGTTCGCCTCAAGAACCTGATACAGAAAAGGTAGTAAGAGGATCGCGAGATGGTTTAGTAGAAAATATCATTCTAAATACGGCTTTAATTAGAAGGAGAATCAGGGACGAGCGGCTTCGTTTTGAAATGTTAAAAGTAGGAGAGCGGTCCAGAACCGATGTTTCTTTAGGTTATTTAGAGGATGTGGCCGACCCGGATTTAGTTAATATAATCCGAAAAGAATTAAATGCTATTGAAACGGATGGAATTCCAATGGCAGATAAAACGATTGAAGAATTCTTAGTAAAACAAGGGTTCAATCCATTTCCGCTTGTAAGGTATACAGAGCGTGCGGATGTTGCCGCTACCCATATCCTTGAAGGGCATGTGATTATATTAGTAGACACATCACCAAGCGTAATTATTACACCAACGACTTACTTTCATCATGTTCAGCATGCGGAAGAATTCAGGGAATCACCAGCAATGGGAACTTTTATGCGCTTTGCTCGATTTCTTGGTGTTGTAACTTCTATATTACTACTTCCGTTATGGTTGTTATTCGTATTGGAACCATCATTATTACCTGAAAAGCTATCATTTATTGGACCGAATGAACAGACCAATATTCCAATTATCGTTCAAATATTTTTAGCAGATTTTGGTCTCGAATTTTTGAGATTGGCTGCCATTCATACACCAACACCGCTTTCAACAGCAATGGGCTTAATTGCAGCAGTATTGATTGGGCAAATTGCCATTAGTGTAGGTCTATTTGTTCCTGAGGTAATTTTGTATGTGGCTGTAGCTGGTATAGGATCTTTTACAACCCCAAGTTACGAGTTAAGTATAGCAAACAAAATGGGTAGATTAACCTTGTTACTTCTTGTCGCATTATTCCATACACAAGGTTTTGTAATCGGGACTACCTTATTCTTTATTTTTCTTGTTAAAACCCGTGCCCTTAATACACCATACTTATGGCCTTTTCTTCCGTTTGAGCCTAAAGGATTTATGCAAATTATTTTTCGAAGGGCTATTCCGGGGTCAATCCTTAGACCAAGCATTGTCCACCCAAGGAATCGTTATCGTCAGCCGCCAAAAGCGAATGAGAAATGATTGCGGAAATTTCTCTGTTATGCTAAAGTATTTTTAATTAAATATAGGAATTAGTGCAAAAAAATAGGCAGTTTCTATGCGGATTCTGTCTATTTATTTATTATCTTTTATGATTGTCTACATAAAATGTAGTGAGTCGTTATGGAGAGAGGGAAGGGAATGTTTTTTTACGGGACAACAGGTGTAAATAAAAATGGAAATTTAGAAATAGGCGGGGTTGATGCCCTTGAACTGGCACAGCAATTTGGGACTCCGTTATATGTTTATGATGTGGCGTTAATGAGAGAAAGAGCGCGTGGGTTTAAACAGACTTTTGAAGACCAGCAAGTAAAGGCTCAAGTTGCTTATGCCAGTAAAGCATTTTCGACAGTTGCCATGGTGCAGCTGGCAGAAGAAGAAGGGTTATCACTGGATGTTGTCTCCGGCGGCGAATTATTTACAGCGATTGCTGCAGGATTCCCAGTTGAGCGAATTCATTTTCATGGAAATAACAAAAGCAGAGAAGAATTAGAAATGGCATTGGATCATGGAATTGGCTGCATTGTTATCGATAATTTTTTTGAAATGGAACTTTTAAAATCGATTTGTTTAGAGAAAAAGGCCAATGTAAATATATTATTAAGGATTACGCCGGGAATTGAAGCCCATACCCACGATTATATTTTAACGGGTCAGGAGGATTCCAAATTTGGTTTCGACCTGCAAAATGGACAAGCGGAACAGGCCTTAATATCGGCTCTACAATTTGAATATTTTAATGTCCTTGGACTTCATTGTCATATTGGCTCGCAAATTTTTGAAACCACGGGTTTCTTGCTGGCAGCTAAAAAAATTGTTGAAAGAATGGCAGATTGGAAAAACAAGTTTGCCTTTGATGCAGAGGTTTTAAATTTAGGCGGAGGCTTTGGCATTCGATATACAAAAGAGGATGAACCGATTCCGCCATCGCAATATGTTAGTGAGATCATAAAAGAAGTAAAAAATTTGACGGCACAATACTCGCTAAAAATGCCGGAAATATGGATTGAGCCAGGACGTTCGCTAGTCGGAGATGCTGGTATTACTCTTTATAAAATTGGGTCTTCAAAAGAAGTTCCTGGGGTTAGAAAATATTTAGCGGTGGATGGCGGAATGAGCGATAATATCCGTCCAGCCCTTTATCATGCAAAATATGAGGCTGTTCTTGCTAATAAGCCCTTAGCACAGCCGAACGAAACAGTTTCGATAGCAGGGAAATGCTGCGAATCAGGAGATATGTTGATTTGGGATTTGCCTTTACCTGAAACGGACAATGAGGATATTCTCGCTGTATTTTGCACAGGTGCTTACGGCTATTCCATGTCAAACAACTATAACCGCATACCGCGGCCGGCTGTCGTTTTTGTTGAAAACGGGAAGGCCACTCTTGTAGTAAAAAGAGAGTCTTATGAGGATTTAATTAGACACGATCTACCACTAAAATAGAAAAAAGCTGCCGTATCTTCGGCAGCTTTTTCAACTTTATTATGAAAAAAGTGATTTAATAGCATCAATAAGCGAAATGAAAAATTGTTTTAATTTTTCTAAAAATCCTTGACCTTCCTCCGATTGAAGGAATTTTGGAATGCGGTCTTTTGCTTTGTTTAGCTGATCTCCTACCTGATTCCAGTCAATGTCCAAACCTTTTAGCTTATTAAAGAGGTCAATCAAGCGTTTCATTTGTTCTTCAGTTAGGGTAATGTTTAATTCCTTGGCTGCCTGTTCAATTATGCTTCGCAATTCTGCATCATTTTTTGGTTTCTTCTTGGCGATTTCCTCTTTTACTTTGGCGATTAATGCTGCAGCATTTTTTTCACCGATAGAATCACCAAGCTTGGCTGTTTCTACCATTTCCTGGTTAGCAGCTTGTTTGACTTCCTCAGGAATCGTCTTATCAGCCGAGATTTCATATGCTTTAATAATCCCTGTTAAAGCTGCGGTTCCAGAAACAGAAATTGGAGCTGTAATGTAGATGTTGGCATCCTTGACTCCTGCTGTAATTAGGGCGTTAACAAACATTTCATCAGTAACCCAATTTATATTCTTTGTTTTAACCGTTATGCCGGCACCTTTAGGAGCTATGGTGATGGATGAGGAAGAAATCGCCTTAGTTCCAATGAGTGATTTAGCTACATATTTCCCTAAATATTGGTGCTCCTCCTGATTCGATACGGTCACGATTTGAACATCTTTCGGAGCATTCATTTCTCCGAGTAGAGAATCCTTTTGTTCTGCCGATAAATTTTCTCCCAATGTTACAATCATGTCACCTTCAGCTAAATCCGCATAGCTTTGGATAGGGAATGTGAACATAATAGCTGCCATTAGGAGAATTAGAAATTTTTTCATATTATCCTCCTTGAAAATTACCTTACCTTAATAATATATCCGATTTCATAAAATATAACGAAAAAAACCATTTAGAAGTTTCATAGAATTAATATTAATTTAGTAGATGAAATGGATTATTTTTGTCATATAGTGTAGAATGAAGGTCGAGCAAGAACTCTTTTGGAGGAACCTTATTCATGAAAAAAGGCAACTGGATATTGTTTGGTATTCTTATTGGTCTTTCTGTTATCTGGGGAATCATCTATTGGATGTTTATTGGACCCAAGCAATAGTAATTTTTATCATTGATGATTGTCCTAGAATTATGTATGATGGTTGTTAGTGAAACATTATTATTTTAACTACATATAATGAATAAATGTTTATTATTGATTTATTAGGAAAAAATATACTATTGTTAAACCAAAATTCTCATCGGTTTATTTAATATAATGAGGGATCTAAATGTTAATTCGATATAAGAAAGCATTCGAAAAAATTGCAATGGGTTTATTGTCTTTTATGCCAAATGAAAAGGACTTAAAGAAACTTCAGCAAACGATGAAGGAATATGAAACAGAAGAGAATTGGCAGCTGTTTTTATGGAAGGAAGAAGATATTATTGGGCTTCTTGGCGTTCTATATCATCGTGAAACAAATGCTCTTGAAATACAGCATATTTCCGTAAATCCCTCCCATCGCTTTCAAGGGGTTGGAAAAAGAATGGTTCAAGCACTAAGAGAAATGTATACAGATAGAGAAATTATTGCAAATGAAGATACAGCTTCATTTATTGAAAAATGTAATTTTTGCTAGTTTCACACAAAAGAGCAGCGAATACATTATTCGCTGCTCTTTCGCATCGTTAAAGAACGATATCTTTCCTCAATTACCTCTGTTCTGTCTCTTAATTTATGGCGGTCGACCAGGTCCACGTTGGTGATATCACTTTCTTTCCCCCATAGGAAGCCCTGCTCTTCACAAAATAATTTGCACCTCTCAATTAGGGATGGATCACTTAGCGGCAAATTGATGCTTATATAATCTTCTTTCCCTTTGATGACTGATAGTTGCTTCATTAATAATTCATGAAGAAGCTGTTGATTAAGGCCAAGACTAGTTACTGTGACTGTTTTTGATTCTAATATTTTTATTGCTTTTTCTAATGTTCTTGTCGCCCCATTATAATTTCCGCGGCGGTGATGATAGCAAGATACTGCCAATTGTATAAGACCAACCCAAATGGACTTTTTGTTACCTGGGTCAGTTTTTTTCCAATATTCTTCAAGGATCTCATGACACTCAAAATAATCTCTGTCACCATGAAAGTGGGTTAAAAATTGAATATATTCTATCGGGTACAAAGTATCCCCCCTAAAAAAGAATTTATGTATAGTTTATCATAAACTATCTAAAAAGCCCGTCAACCATGACGGGCTTCTAGTTCTAATCAATTTTTCAAGGTTAGTGCCTTAGTAAATCCAGGAAGCACCTACGATAATTAATAAAATGAATAGAACTACAATTAAAGCAAATCCGGCACCATATCCGCCATCAGCCATATTAAATACCTCCTAAAAGTTTTTGTTCTTTTCCTTGTCATCATATGTAGGGTATTTGTCCATTGATTGGGCAAACATCATGATTACATAATAAAGCTGTTATGATTTGATTTTTCTATTGGATAACCTAGATTGAATCCTCTATACTATTAATAGTCTAAGTAAAAAGAATTTTGGTGAGATACGATGCCATATCAGGTGAAAATTGATGCATTTGAGGGGCCGTTGGACTTGCTCCTTCATTTAATTAATCGGCTCGAAATTGATATTTATGATATTCCAGTTGCCCAAATTACGGAGCAATACTTGTTATATATTAAAACCATGAACGAATTAAAACTCGATGTAGCCAGTGAATATTTAGTAATTGCGGCAACTTTACTGGAAATAAAGAGTAAAATGCTGCTGCCAAAGCATGAAGAAGAATTTAATGAGGATGACGATGAGTTTTCCTATGAGGAAGACCCAAGGGATGAGCTTGTAGAACGTTTGATTGAGTACCGGAAATATAAAGAGGCTGCCCATGATTTAAAATCAATGGAAGAAGAACGGGGTCTTATGTACACAAAGCCGCCAAGTGATTTGTCTGATTATGTAAAAGATGTCCGACCAGAAAAGACAGAGTTAAATGTATCCTTATATGACATGCTAGCGGCTTTTCAAAAATTATTACGAAGGAAAAAGCTGCAGCGTCCGATGGCAACAAAAATTGCGCGGCAAGAGATATCAATTGAGAAAAGAATGACAGAAATACTAGATGAACTAAAACAGTTAAAAGGAAGGAAGAATTTTAACGAATTATTTCCTTACCCGGCAAAAGACCATATTGTCGTCACTTTTTTAGCCATATTAGAGCTGATTAAAAGAAAAGAAGTTGACGTCGACCAGCAAGAAAATTTCGGTGAAATTTTTATAGAAGCTGTAAAGAAAGGAGCAAATGTGGTTGGAAATTATTAATTGGAGCAGTATTCTTGAAAGCCTCTTATTTGCAGCCGGCGATGAAGGCCTTTCACTTAAACAATTAGCAGAAGTCTTAGAAATAGATGAAATAAAGGCAAATGAAATTATTGAGGTTTTAAAGCGGGAATATGAAGAGGATGAAAATAGAGGAATAATTATTGTACAGCTTGCTGGAACCTATCAACTGGCAACGAAGAAGGAAAATGCCCCTTATTTAAAAAAGCTGGTGGATTCCCCTAATAATTCGACTCTTTCCCAAGCTGCACTGGAGACTCTGGCAATTATCGCATACAAACAGCCAATCACACGTGCTGAAATTGAAGAAATTCGCGGTGTGAAAACAGAAAGACCGTTGCATACACTTGTATCAAAAGCATTAATTAAAGAAGTAGGCCGCGCTGAAGGAACAGGAAGAGCTTATTTATATGGTACAACGAAAGAGTTTCTTGATTATTTTGGATTAAAAAGTGTTGATGAGCTACCCAAGCTTCCAGAAAAAGTGGAAGATGATTTTATTCAAGAAGAAGCAGATTTATTTTTTGAGAAATTCCAAGAAACAATTAACTCTTAAATACAATCAAATCAACAGAATTTATGCTAAAATAAATATAAGTTTTCAAATTTTTTCAAATGGTTGTGCATTTCGATAAGGAGCGGGTTTAAGTTGCTAATTAAAGAGTGTAAAGGGTTCGAATTAGAAAAAGAAAAATCCAATACCTCAGAGGATTTTTTTAACAGAAGTGAAGTGACATTCATTGAAAATGGGGAAGAAAGGACGCTCCACGTTTTATATGTAAGGTATTTTGATGAGTGTCTTCAAGAATTTTCACCGTACACAACGGATCCTATTATGACAGAACAAGGCCTTGATGTGACTTTTAAAGATATCGTTGCCCTTGTATGTTTATTGAAAAATCCTGGCTTACGCGGGCGCAAACGTCTTTATCTTAGTTCAAAGTATGAATTTGCATCATATTTTCAAGATATTGATTTTAAAAAATTACCTGAAGTTTTTCAGTCCCTTAAGCAGAAAAATAGTTTTGAGATTAGTTCTCCGCTAGAGTTTATAGTACAGCCTAAATAAATTCAAATTGAAAAATTCCAGGGGGTAAATAATGGGAAATTCATTAGTAAAATCTCAGCTTAATGATGTGAAAGGTTTTTTAACTAAGACCATTTTAACATTAGAGGAATTCTTAAATGAAACAACGATTAAAGGGTTCAATCTAGAAAATGAAGAAGATCAATCATATATTAAATTAATTTTTTCAAATCTAAGAAAACTAGTTGTTTATAGCGAAGAGGGTTTGGAAGCTTGTTCTGTCATTTTGCAAAGTGAACCTTTTCAAAAAGCAGCAGCTGAAAAAACATTATATAAGATTTACCACAATTGTATCGAGGAGTTTTTTGCTCCTAAAAATGATGCTTGGTTCGAAAATAGCCGGTCTGCTTATACTGGCAGAAACGCCATTAAATACTATCGAAATGTACCAGAAGCAGTAAGTCTTCTGATTAAAAGTCTTGAAGGCGAATTCCAGCGGATTAGAGAAGAACTTGAATATTATGAAACGGATTACCGGACAAAAATGATTCAATCTAAATAGAAGGCTTTGTTAAATGCCATTGTTAATTTTTTAACATTGTTGATT
>NZ_JBITPF010000013.1:0-108728 GCF_050468025.1 Neobacillus sp. NRS-1170
AGGCGCTTAAGCGCCGAGGAGGCTCTCCGCACGCCCGCGAAACCGCTCGCGCCTGGAGCGAAAATCAACAGCCAAGTTTAACAGAGAAAATGCGAGTGCTGCCATTGGTAATTGTAATACCAATGGCAGCTTTTTTGGGTTCTTAATAGACTAAAATTTTCATACTATTTATGTAGATTTACAGCATAAATAGGAGTGGATAACATGGAACGGTTTAGCCGCTATGTAAATGAATTATTTGAATGGAATGAGCAGATGAAACAGTTTCTTCGTTCAGAAACAGTCGGTGATAACTCTGAATTATGGGAACAGCTTGATGCATTTACGGAATTAATAGAAGGGACGAATCGAGAGCTGTCCAATGAGGAGCTCCTTTCTCTACAAACGAAGGCAGAGAACATCCATGAACAAATGGAAACCTATTTTAAACGGAAGCAGGAAATCGGGCAGCTTTGGGTAGTAGAAAAGACAATTCCGCCTGGGGGCCATACATTACCGGAGCTTTCTTATCCATATAATGCATTGGAGCCTTATATTTCAGAGGAAATAATGAGGCTTCACCACGATAAGCACCACCGTTCCTATGTCGAGGGGTTGAATAAGGCCGAACTTAATCTTAAAAAGGCTAGAGAGACGAATGACTTTTCGCTTATAAAGCATTGGTCAAGGGAACTTGCCTTTCACGGGTCAGGTCATTACCTTCATACGATTTTTTGGAAAAATATGAGTCCAAATGGCGGCGGAAATCCCCATGGACCGCTAAAAGGGGAAATAGAAAACTATTTTGGCAGCTTCACAGCTTTTAAAAAACAGTTTTCTGAAGCGGCAAAGCAAGTTGAAGGAGTCGGCTGGGCGCTGTTAGTCTGGTCACCAAGAGCAAGGCATCTAGAGGTATTGCAATCCGAACGGCATATGCTTCTAACCCAATGGGATACCATACCTCTCCTTGTATTAGATGTATGGGAGCATGCCTATTATCTTCAATATAAAAACAACCGGGCAGACTATGTTGATAATTGGTGGAATGTTGTGAATTGGAGCGATGTTGAAATGAGATTTGAAAAAGCAGCAGATATAAAATGGCCGGCTTTTTAAATATTTGGAAAGGTAATCTGTCTATTGGCGGATTGCCTTTTTCTCTATTAATTGTCATATCAAGCCTTGTCCTGCATAAACTTTTATTAAATCGAAAAGCGGAAGCGCCTTGCCCAGGGGCTCAAAGCATAAGCCAATCCGGTGGGAAGGTTGCTTTTTAACCTTCTCACCGGATTGGCTTAGACCAGAGAGCCCCAGGCGCTGCAGCTAGACATTAAAGAAGGGGACGAGGTAAATCTAATGAGAATGATTTCAAAGCTAGTCATTTTTTTCCTCATGGTCTCAATACTCGTTGCTAACATTCCTCAAAAGGTGGATGCTTCCCTTGGAGTAAGTGCAGCAAGTGCTGTACTCATAGAGCAGAAGACTGGACGAGTCCTATATGAAAAAGATGCGCATACAAAAAGGAGAATTGCCAGTATTACGAAAATCATGACAGCGGTTTTGGCGATTGAATCGGGAAAAATGAATCAATATGTTAAAGTAAGTGAGAAGGCAACCCATGCCGAAGGGTCATCGGTTTATTTAAAACCGGGAGAAAAAATTAAGCTGAGTGACTTGGTTTATGGGTTGATGCTAAGATCCGGAAATGATACTGCGGTAGCCATCGCCGAATATGTAGGTGGGAGTGTTGATGGCTTTGCCTATTTAATGAATCAAAAGGCCAGGGAAATCGGAATGTTTGATACTCATTTTTCAAACCCGCATGGACTTGATGATCATGAAGATCACTATTCCTCTGCCTATGATATGGCTATTTTAATGCGTTATGCGATGCACGATAAAACGTTCGCAAAAATCTCGGGGACAAAGGTACACCGTGCCCCTAACCCAACAGAAGCATGGGACCGTGTTTGGAAGAACAAAAACCGGCTGCTGACAAAATATAAATATGCCACTGGAGGAAAAACCGGCTATACAAAGCGGGCAAAAAGAACGCTTGTAACAACCGCAACAAAAGGAGATATGAGTTTAATAGCGGTTACCTTGAATGATTCCAATGATTGGGATGACCACATCTCCATGTATGAAGATGGCTTCAGAAACTATGATATGGCTGAAATTGTAGAAAAGGGGAAAATTAATGTAACGACCAATAAGGTATATAAAAATCATTTGTTTGTAAAAAAATCAATTGTGTACCCTGCTACGAGCGAGGAAATGGATTTATTTTCAGTGAAATATAAATTGAACAAGCCAGAGAAAAAATGGAGCAATGGAAAGAAAACTGAGCAAATAGTTGGTAAGGCTGCCGTTTATTTGGATGGCAGAGTTGTTACTGAAACTCCTATATACTATCAAAATGAAAAAGAAGAGAAGCAAGGGCTTCTTGATTATGCTAAAGAAATTTTCTTTTCTATTATAGGTGTGAACGCAAATGGTTAATTATATATGGGTTTTCATGACTATCGTTGGTATCGTTTTCGCGGCTTTTAACGGAACAATGGAGGCAGTAAACAAGGCGGTGTTTGATGGAGCAAAAGAGGCTGTGACCCTATGTATCGGATTAATCAGTGTCCTTGTTTTTTGGCTTGGGATGATGCGGATTGCTGAGGAATCAGGTCTCCTCGAACGGTTGTCGAAGCTATTCCGTCCGCTGGTAAAGATACTATTCCCGGAGGTACCGGCCAACCACCCTGCGATGGGATATATATTGTCCAACATGATTTCTAATATGTTCGGTTTGGGAAATGCAGCTACACCACTTGGTATCAAAGCAATGGAAGAATTGAAAAAGATAAATGGCGGAAAAAATACAGCAAGCAGGTCCATGGTCACCTTTTTAGCCATCAATACAGCAAGCATAACAATAATTCCAACCACTGTTATTGCTATCAGGATGAATTATAAATCCATTTCCCCAACAGAAATTGTTGTTCCTACCATAATCGCTACTATACTTTCAGCAATAGGTGCCATTCTTATAGATCGTTATTTTTATTATCGCAGAAGCCGAAAAGGGTGAAAAATATGGGGCTGATTTCGGGGCTATCGCTTACTTTTATCCCACTGTTAATCGGATTTATTCTAATATATGGAACTTTTAAACAAGTTCCAACCTATGAAAGTTTTGTTGAAGGAGGCAAAGAGGGAATAAAAATTGCCGTAACCATCATACCTTTCTTAGTTGGTATGCTCGTAGCCATCTCCATATTTCGGGCCTCCGGGGCATTAGATGCCTTAATGCATTGGATCCGTCCCTTTATGAAGTCGATTGGAGTGCCCGCTGAAATCGTACCATTATTGTTCATTAGACCCATCTCCGGTACAGCTGCACTTGGAATGACAAGTGATTTAATTGCTGTATACGGACCCGATTCCTTTATTGGCAGACTTGCTTCTGTGCTGCAAGGAAGTACGGATACTACCTTTTACGTTTTAACCGTATATTTTGGAGCAGTTGGGATTAAAAAAATGGGAGATGCACTTAAAGTAGGGCTGCTCGCGGATGTTTTCGGAATTATTGTTTCAATAGTTGTCGTAGGCCTAATATTTGGAACAAAATAGGTTAGAGTTTACAAAAAAGTAGGTTCACTATATTGAATCTACTTTTTTCATGTCCACTGATAAAACCCGCTACTTTGAAAAGTGAAGGATTTATGTCATAATTCATTAGGATAGAATGGATCAATTTTGAGGTGAAAAATTTGGAAAGATTACAAAAAGTAATAGCTCGAGCTGGTGTTGCATCAAGAAGAAAAGCAGAGGAATTAATTAAAGAAGGCAGAGTTAAAGTAAATGGCAAGGTTGTTAAGGAACTCGGTGTCAAGGTAACTTCTGCCGATAGAGTAGAAGTGAATGAAATTCAAATCGAGAAAGAAGAACCTGTTTATTTTCTTTTATATAAACCAAGAGGAGTCATTTCAAGTGTCAGTGACGACAAAGGAAGAAAGGTTGTAACCGATTTCTTTTCTGAATTTAAAGAAAGAATATTTCCAGTTGGTCGTCTTGATTATGATACATCAGGATTATTGTTACTAACAAACGATGGAGAATTTGCTAACTTACTTATGCATCCAAGAAATGAAATTGAAAAAGTGTATGTTGCCAAAATCAAAGGAATTCCGTTAAGAGAAAACATTAGAAAATTGGAAAAGGGAATTAGGCTTGAGGACGGTAAAACAGCACCTGCCAAAGTAAAGGTTCTTTCGGTAGATAAGAAAAAACAATCAGCCATTGTTGAGATCAGCATTCATGAGGGCCGCAACCGCCAAGTTAGAAGAATGTTTGAAGCTATAGGTCATGAAGTTATGAAATTAAAGCGGGAGCGATATGCTTTTTTAACCTTACATGGCTTGAAGGCCGGAGAGGCAAGAGAACTAACTCCGCACGAGGTAAAACAATTAAGAACCCTTGCAAATGATGTTTCTAAGAAAAATTCATAGAACCGTCACAATTAACAGCGAGGGTTTACACTATGATAGGATTGAAAAATGATATAATTTAGACTACTTGTGTCAGGAGATTTAATGGAGGGTTGGGAATGAAAAAACGGCGATTAGTAATTCGAACAGTAATATTACTTGTTCTAGGAGCAGCCGTTATCTATACGCTGTATGCTAATTTTACAAAAGACAATAAATTAAAAGTGGCGGTAGGTGAAACGGCACCAGATTTTGTTTTAACCGATATGCAAGGGAACAAGCATCGCCTTTCAGACTATCGGGGACAAGGGGTATTTTTGAATTTTTGGGGAACATGGTGCCCGCCTTGTAAAAAGGAAATGCCTTATATCAATAATCAATATCAGCAATTTAAGGACAAAGGGGTTCAGGTTTTATCAGTCGATATCCAAGAATCTGAACTTGCTGTTAATCAATTTGCTGAACACTATAAACTTGATTTTCCGATTATGATTGATACTGACAAGGAAGTAATGACTGCCTATGGAATCGATCCATTGCCAGCTACATTCTTGATTGATAAAAACGGCAAGGTGGTTAAATACAATACTGGAGAAATGTCTGAAAATACGGTCAGGGAATTTATGGAGCAAATAAAACCTTAGGTAACAGGGAGTTTTTTAAAATGAAAGATGTTAAATGTGAATGCGGGCACGTTAATCCACATGGAACTGTGTTATGCGAAGCATGCGGAAAAGTCCTGGATGAAAATGAGAAAAAGAATCCATTGCTTGATATGCGCTACGAAGGCAGTGCACGCCGCTCACAAACCTATAACAAAACAATTATAGATAAAATTTGGAATTTCTTTTCTTCAGTAAAGGTCGGAGTTTGGCTTATTATTATAACCCTTATTGCTTCTTCGCTTGGCACAATCCTGCCGCAGGAAATGTATATTGACCAGCCTCCGGAAGTGTACTATGAAGAGGAATACGGCTGGTTTGGTAAATTATATTATCAATTAGGGTTTAATGATTTGTATGGTTCATGGTGGTATTTATTATTAATTGCCATGATAGGTATTTCTCTTGTTATTTGCAGCCTTGACAGGGTCGTCCCTTTATATAAGGCATTAAAAGCCCAACGAGTAACAAGACATGAAGGCTTCTTAAAACGCCAGCGCGTGTTTGGCGTCAATTCACATATGGATAAAGACGACTTTACGGTCATTAAGAAGCATCTAAAGGAAAAACGATACCAGGTTCGTGAGGAAAATGGAGATTTATTAGCTGAAAAGGGCCGTTTTTCAAGATGGGGCCCTTATGTTAACCATGTAGGGTTAATTATTTTCCTGTTTGGCGGAATGCTTCGTTTTGTGCCTGGAGTGTACGTTAATGAGAACCTTTGGGTCAGAGAAGGCGAAACAGCCCTTGTGCCCGAGACTGGGGAAAAGCTTTACCTGAAAAATAATCAATTCATCCTGCAGCATTATGATAAAAACAAAGATAAAACTTTTAAAAAGGCGATTGAAGAAGCAGGTGAAGTAGTTAAGAATTACCAATCTAACGTTATTCTTTACAATCGTGTCGGTGAAAATATTCCCGGAGAAAAACCAAAGCTTGAAAAGATTAACGATTATAAGGTTCGAGTAAATCATCCTTTAACCTATGAAGGGTATTCTATTTTCCAGGCTTCGTTTAGAAGTGACCTTGAAGCAATGACATTTGCCTTGACCAATAAAAAGACAAGTCAATCCTTTGGTGAAATGAAAATCAACCTTAGGAATCCAAAGTCAGTTTATGAACTAGGTAATGGCTACTCGGTTAAAGTTCTTAGTTATTTTCCTGATTTTGAATTTGGAAAAAATGGAGAACCATCTACAAAGTCAAGAGTTCCAAATAACCCTGCCTTTGTTTTTCGGATGATATCACCTGAAAATCCAAAAGGAGAAACGAGTTTCGTTGCAATCAGGCAAACAATTGAACCGTCAGGTAATAATACTTATAAAATGGCCTTTAAAGGCATTGAGACTAAAAATGTTTCCGGATTTATCGTCCGCAAGGATTCATCATTATGGGTCATCATATTAGGCGGCATTATCTTTATGATTGGTGTCATTCAAGGAGCTTATTGGAACCACCGCAGGATCTGGGTGCAAAACAAAAACGGTGAGGTTTGGATTGCGGCACACACGAATAAAAATTGGTACGGACTTAAGAGAGAAATAGAAACTGTTTTAACCGATACGAAGCTGAATATGCCGGATGATCAACTTCAAATGGAGAAACAGGATAAGGAGGTAGTTTAGTTGGTAACAATAAGTAGTAATTTATTGTTTATTGCTTTTATTCTTTATTTAGCTGCAACGCTTTTTTACGGCGGTTCCATTACCTCTAAAAAGGGGGAGACGGAAAAGAAAGGAACTAATCGCTGGGGGAAAATTGCTGTCTTATTAACAATTATTGGTTTTATATCACAGTTGGGCTATTTTATAACAAGATGGATTGCAGCCGGGCACGCACCGGTTAGTAATATGTTTGAGTTTACAACTTTCTTTGGAATGGCTTTAGTTGGTGCATTTATAGTTATATATTTTATTTATCGAACAACTTTACTCGGTTTGTTTACAATGCCTGTTGCGATTCTGGTTATTGCCTATGCAAGCATGTTTCCTAGAGAAATAACCCCATTAATACCGGCCTTACAAAGCTACTGGCTTCATATCCATGTAACCACTGCAGCAATGGGCGAAGCAATTTTGGCCATTAGTTTTGCTGCCGGATTAATTTATCTGGTTAAGGCCATTGATCAATCGAGGGCATCTAAACGAACCTTTTGGCTTGAAGTGGTCATGTTTTCGCTTGTAACGGTACTGGGCTTTGTCGCTGTCTCCTCAGCATTTTCAGGGTTAGGGTATCATGAGAAATTTACCTGGATTGATAAACATGGAAATGAAGCAAATCTTGAATATACGATGCCTGCCATTACTGGCCCGCATGAAGGAAAACTATTGACAAAAGAAGGGTTTAAGCCGCTGGTAGAAATGCCGGCTTTCATTAATGCAAAAAAATTAAATACGGTTATTTGGTCATTGATGGCAGGACTTATCCTTTATGGATTAATTCGCGTTATTTTAAGAAAGCGGATTGCAGCTGCACTTAAACCGCTAGTAAAAAATATTAAGCTAGATTTCGTTGATGAAATTAGCTATCGATCAGTACTAATTGGATTCCCCGTGTTTACACTTGGGGCACTAATCTTTGCGATGATTTGGGCACAAATGGCATGGTCGAGGTTCTGGGGATGGGATCCAAAAGAAGTATGGGCTTTAGTTACTTGGCTTTTCTATGCAGCATTTATGCATCTTCGCTTATCAAAGGGATGGCATGGAGAAAAATCAGCCTGGCTTGCCGTAATAGGCTTTGTCATTATTATGTTTAATTTAGTCGCTGTAAACCTAGTCATTGCCGGTCTGCATTCCTACGCAGGCAGTTAATTAAAAAACCTTCACTTAAAGTGAAGGTTTTTTTAAAAGCACAATGTTAAAGGGAATTCTTGATTATTTACCACTGTTCATTGGAGCGGATATGAACAGACTAATTTAATAAGCGTTTAAAAAAAGCAATAGTATTTTTCAAAAAAATACCTTTGTCATAATATTGACACTTTTAATAGGAGTAATTCCCTGAAAATATAGCAAAAACCATTACCATTTTGTAAAATAAACCTCATGGGGGGATTAATAATGGAAAAAGACGTGAAAATCCTAGTAGTAGACGATGAAGAAAGAATTCGCCGCTTATTAAAAATGTATTTAGAGCGTGAAGACTATACAATTGATGAAGCTGAAGATGGTAATGAGGCGTTAATCAAAGCAATAGATAATGACTATGATGTCATACTCCTCGATTTAATGATGCCCGGCAAAGATGGTATTGAAGTTTGCCGTGAGCTTAGGGAGAAAAAGGCAACTCCCGTTATCATGTTAACGGCAAAAGGGGAAGAGGTTAATCGCGTTCAGGGATTTGAGGTAGGAACAGACGATTATATTGTGAAACCTTTCAGCCCAAGGGAAGTTGTCCTGCGTGTAAAAGCTCTTTTAAGAAGGGCCTCACAAACTAGCTACCTGCAAACCGAGACAACAACTAAGGATGTTATTGTGTTTCCACATTTAACAATAGATAATGATGCCCATAGAGTAGCTGCTGATGGGAAAGAAGTAAGCTTGACACCTAAAGAATATGAATTGCTATATTTTCTTGCCAAGGCACCGGATAAAGTATTTGATCGTGAGCAGCTATTAAAAGAAGTTTGGCATTATGAATTTTTTGGTGACTTGCGAACCGTTGATACGCATGTAAAGCGTCTCCGCGAAAAGTTAAACAAAGTGTCTGAACAGGCAGCAAGAATGATTGTTACAGTTTGGGGCGTAGGGTATAAATTTGAGGTAAATAATGAATGACCTTTTTAAGAAGTGTTGTAGGTAAACTTTGGTTTACCATCCTTTTATTAGTATCCTTTATATTATTTATCCTTACTGTCATGCTTTTGGAATACACCCAAAACAATAACATCAAAGTAACAAAAAGTGATTTGACACACACAGCTGAAAAAATTGCCAGTGTTCTCGAAAACCATCCTGATGATAAATTTCCATTAGGATTAGAAATATCTTGGGAGATTCTAGATAATGATACCCAAGTGTTAATTGTTAAAAACAATCAAGATATCTATTACTCTCCGAATACGGAAAAGGGAAAGAAATTATCCATTTCAGATATTAAAAATGATTCAGAATTATCGAAAGTATTTAATAAAAACATTACTGTCGAAAAAATCTCAAACCTCTCATCAGAAAAAATTAGGAATAATGAAGATGCCAATTATTCCATTATTGGTGTACCGCTTCATTTGACTGGTGAAGAAAATGGTGCTGTTTTTATTTATCAATCCTTGGAAGACATGCAGGAAACATCCCGCTCTACAACAAGATTTATTTTACTTGTAGCTGGTGTTGCGATTATTCTGACAACTATATTTGCCTTCTTTTTATCAACCAGAATAACGGCGCCATTACGGAAAATGAGAGAGGCAGCGTTTGAAGTGGCGAGAGGAAAGTTTGATACTAAGGTACCGATTCTAACACATGATGAAATCGGGGAACTGGCAACTGCCTTTAATCAAATGGGACGACAATTGAAATTCAATATGAATGCCCTTAGTCAGGAAAAGGAACAGCTCTCCAGCATATTAAGCAGTATGGCAGATGGAGTAATCACCTTTAATCGGGATGGAACAATATTGATCACCAATCCGCCTGCAGACCGCTTTCTTCAATACTGGTACTATGAAAACGGTGAGTTTGGACCTAGTTCGGAGGCCATTCCATCGCAAGTCATGGAGCTTTTTCAGGAGGCAGTAGATACAGAAAAAGAACAGGTAGGGGAAATTTCTCTTCAGGGCCGCCATTGGGTAATCCTTGTCAGTCCTTTATACAGCAATCGCTTTATTCGTGGAGCCGTTGCGGTCTTAAGGGATATGACGAAGGAAAGGCAATTGGAAAAAATGAGAAAAGACTTTATTGCCAATGTTTCACATGAACTTAGAACTCCCATTTCGATGTTACAGGGATACAGTGAAGCAATTGTGGATGATATTGCCGAATCCCAAGAAGAGAAAAAAGAAATGGCAAAGGTTATTTATGATGAGTCCCTTCGTATGGGAAGGCTGGTGAATGAACTTCTTGACTTAGCTCGAATGGAAGCGGGACATATCCAATTGACAATCGATGAAATAAATATTTCATCTTTTATAAATAGGATTATCCATAAATTTCAAGGCCTTGCTAAAGATAATGAGATTCAATTACACGTTGATATAGATGACCAAATTTCCGTTGTTTTCTTTGACCCTGATCGGATTGAACAAGTTTTAACAAACTTAATTGACAATGCCATAAGACACACACCAAAAGGCGGTTCAGTCCGGTTAAACGTAACTTCAGAAGACAATGGGATTAGAATAGAAGTTCAGGATTCAGGTTCAGGGATCCCTGAAGAAGATTTACCTTTTGTTTTTGAACGCTTTTATAAGGCCGATAAAGCAAGGACCAGGGGAAGGGCAGGTACTGGACTGGGACTTGCTATAGCCAAAAATATTATTGATGCCCATCGGGGGCATATTTCTGTTCAAAGCAAGCTAGGACAAGGGACGACATTTTCCTTCCTGCTTCCTCGAAAATAGTAAAAAGAGCAGGTATTTTGCCGATTGTTCTTGATTCACGAGGAACATTTTTAAAGCCTATCCATTTCGGATAGGCATTTTTGGGGTTTGAAGCTTCCAATAAATACCTTCCTTTTTACCTAAAAAGAGTCTATATTTATATGTGAAACCTTTTATACATAAATATCGACTAATATTAATGAACGGGGAGGGGAATTGATGGACTCCGTTTTCGATGAACTTTATCAAAAATATCATCATGACGTTTTTCAATTTCTATTTTATATGGTTAAAAACAAAGAACATGCAGAGGATCTTGTCCAGGAAGTTTATATAAGAGTTTTTAAGTCCTATAATCGTTTTGAGGGGAAAAGCAGTGAAAAGACCTGGCTCTTTTCTATTGCCCGTAATGTGGCTATTGACTTTTTTCGGAAGCAAAAGGGATGGAAGGAAAGAATTTTCGAAAAATTTGATTGGTCATCCAATCAAGTTAAGGATGACTATCCTATTCCAGAGGAGATAACTGTCCAAAAGGAAGAGATTAAATGGATTTACAAATGCTTAGAATATTGCACGATGGATCAACGAGCGGTAATCATTTTAAGGTATTTACATGATTTATCCATTGCTGAAACAGCAAAAACCTTGGGATGGACAGAAAGTAAAGTAAAAACCACACAGCATCGATCCTTAAAAGTTTTAAAGAAGCACATGGAAATGTTTTATGAAAAGGAGGGATTAAATAGTGAGAAAGTCAGAGTGGAGCGATAAGCAGCTCGAGGAACTATTAAGGCAAATGCCCAAAATACAAGATCATCGCAATCCTCGTGACATTTACCAGAATCTTTCTATAAAAAAGCGCAAATTGATACCATGGTTATTACCAGGTATCGCAACTGCAGCGGCCATGCTTCTTTTTCTTATTTTAGTTCCTAACTTAATGAATCGAACAAATAATTCCTTTGATCAAGCTCAAGAAAAAAGGTCCTTGGAGCAAACCACAGCTAATAAAGATGCTGGAATTGCTATGAATAAGGAGGAATCAACCTCAAAGGAGGGGGTAAACTCCGGAACCAAAGAGGCAAAGCTTTTAAGTACTGAAGTCATGAAATCTGCGATTTATGATGATGAAGTGGGTAATGGTAAGGTGTTAACCTATTGGATACCTGACCAACAAGCACAGATTCTTATTCCTGTTTCTACTATTGTTTCAGACGCAGGCAATAAATCCTGGCTGACTGTTTTTGCAGAAAATATGGCTTCTCTAAAAGAAGAAGAATGGGGATTAAGTGAATTTTACCCGTTAAATGCGACATTGGAGCTAGACCAAAATAATAATAGCGTTAATGTTGACGTTCCTTCAAACCACCTATACGGACAAGGATCAACCAATGAAACAAATTTTATTAATGTATTACAAAAAGATATAGCATCAAATAGTAACCTTAGAAAGATAAGGTTCACAACAAATGGAGAACCAGGTATAGAATTAGGTAATTACGGAAGCAGGCAGGAACAGGATATTGTAATCGAGAAAAATCATGCTTTTTTGTTTTATTATCCTGTTGGCAGTAAATTGCCCTACTTAACTCCAACCAAAAATAGCTATAAAGATTTTGGAGCTGCCTTAGAGGCAATGAGGGTAGATCAACCTGAAAATGGTTTGAAAAGTTCGCTGCAGCCATCATTACAGATTTATGATGTGACCATTTCGGACAAAACTTTATCTCTTTCTATTAAAGGCGATTCTACTTTAAAAGATAATCAACTGACATTATATTCATTTGAGGCTCTGATGTTAACCGCTAAGGATTTTGGGGTTGAGAAAATTGTTGTTAAGAATTCCCCGTTAACACATATAGGACCCTTTGATTTATCAAAGGAAAATAAAGTGCCAATTGCTCCAAATTTGCGCAATATCCAATAAATTGTAAATCAACCTATAATGGGTTGATTTTTTTTATTTAGGCTTTTTTCGTAAGAACATTTGCAAAAATTGCCCAAAAACTTAGTAAATGAACATTATTAAGTACCAAAAGCAACAAAGTTTACGAAAAAAGCCTTTATTTATGCATAAAATAGTTGATGTCTCCAAATTATAACAAGTATGCTCAGGGTCTATTACCTATTTAGTTTAAGTTCTAAACTAGAAACTGGAAACATATGGTGGATGTGAGTAGAAGATTTAAGGAGGAAAAGGATTAGAATGCGTGACTACATAAAGAGGTTTTTGATTGCCATTATTATGGCACTTTGTGTCAGTTTATTGTTTTTAGGAGGGAAACATTCACAAGCTGCAAGTTTGGAAAAAATGAAGGAATTACAGGAACATTGGATTTGGCCCGCAGATGGAGTCATTTCCGATACATACGGAACAAGGCAGGGAAAACATAAAGGGATAGATATTGCTGGGAAAATCGATACGCCAGTTCTGGCGGTTGATGACGGAATTGTCATCAAATCATATTTTTCCAATACATACGGAAATGTCGTGTTTATTAAACACCCAAGTAAGGTTGTTACTGTTTATGCACATTTAACTCGACGTAATGTTTATGTTAACCAAAACATAAAACAAGGTGACGTCGTTGGAAAAATGGGGAAAACGGGACAAGCCACAGGAACACATCTCCATTTTGAAACACATGAATTAGAATGGAGATATGATAAGAAATATGCAATCGACCCTGAAAGGCTTTTAGGAAAAGCGGATGTGGGTGAGTTTGTACAAGGCGGAGTTGCTTCTAGCGGATATGATGTCCTTGAAGCTAGCACACATGTTAAAAGTTCAACTAAAGGCCGTTCAATACACATAAAAGCTAATAAATATGTCGTTCAACAAGGAGATACCCTGTACTCGATCTCTAAAAAAAGCAATATGTCTGTCAAGAGATTAAAGGATATTAATCATTTGCATTCTGATGTGATTAAACCGAAACAAATATTATTTGTCGAATAAAGGAGTACGTGACCCGTAAATGATATTGTTTACGGGTTTAATTTTTTTACTTAACAAATTACCATTTCTCAAGTATAATAATTTTATAATTTCATATCGATCTATCTTCGGGGCAGGGTGAAATTCCCGATCGGCGGTATTAGAGTATACTCTTAAGCCCGCGAGCCTTTTAGGCAGGATTTGGTGCGATTCCAAAGCCGACAGTATAGTCTGGATGGGAGAAGATGGAGGTTCTGCAAGCGTTCAAAAAATAATGGTTTTTAGAACGTTTATTAAGTGTGCCTTTGTACTCCCTCAAGTATTTTTTACTTGGGGGGTTTATTATTTACAGGGCATCTGTATGCTGAACCTCTCTTCCTAAGGTGATGGATCAAAAAAGGAGAGAGGAAGATGAAAGTAATGAAGAAAACAAATGTAAAGGCCATGGTTTCAATTGCAATGCTAAGCAGTATTGCCTATCTACTAATGCTATTAAACTTTCCGCTGCCGTTTTTCCAAAATTTCTTATTAGTTGATTTCAGTGACATCCCAGCGTTAATTGCAGCATTAATTTTTGGGCCAATTGCAGGAATTGTTGTCGAATTTATCAAAGTTGTACTCAATTATTTAGCGACCGGTAGTCCAACAGGAATACCTGTTGGCCATATTGCTAATTTTCTCGCGGGAATCTCATTTATTTTGCCAACCTATTATTTATATACCAAAATGAAAACACGTAAGGGAATGACCATTGCATTAGTTCTTGGGACAATTACGATGGCCGTGATCATGAGTATTGCCAATTACTTTGTCATTCTTCCAGCATATACAGCCCTTTTGAAATATCCTGACATGCGTAACATAGTTGTACCTGCAATCCTTCCATTTAATATTATTAAAGGTGTGATTATGTCATCCATCTTTATGTTATTATTCATTCGACTGCAAACATGGATAAATAAATTATCCGTAATAAAAAGTGTATAATAAACAAAAGGCAACCAATTAATGTGGTTGCCTTTTGTTTATTGCAAAATGAAAAACCCTCTTCAAATTCAGAAGAGGGTTAGCAGCTTAACAATATTTTTTTGACAAAATATTATTCAAATTTAGTTGGATTGCCATCAAATGGTTCGTCAGCAACCTTAATGGAATCTGTTGGGCAGCCTTCAAATGCATCCATCATGTCATCAACTAATACATCAGGAATTTCAACGATTCCTTCATTATCGTCAAGAGTTACGAATGCAATGCCTTCATCATCGTAATCGTAGATATCTGGTGCTGCTGCGCCGCATGCGCCACATGCGATACAAGTTTCCTTGTCAACAATTGTGTACTTTGCCATGAAAAAAAACCTCCCAGTAATATAACAAAATTCATCCATATTATATGGAAATGCATTACTCATATCTATTGTAAAACTGTACGAGTAACTTTTCAATAGAAAGTTGCTTTTATATAACCCGGTTTGTTGATTTGGTTATGTTACTTTAGCATAATTTTGAGCAACAAGATCTGTCATTTCATGTTAAAATAAGATAGAAAAAATGGGTAATTTGTCTAATAACATCAGAAAAGTGTGGGGCCCTTGATGAAACAAATTGAATCGATTCTTCTAAATTGTTTAAAGAAATTAAATAGGGAAAGGACGATTTATTCCATCTATCACCTTTTAAATGGGAAAAAATCATCACAAACGATTCAAGATGCACATTTATTTTCACTGAAACATTTATTTGGGATATATGATACTCTAACTCGAGAATCCTTCGAAAATATTATTCACAATATGGTTGAAAAAAAGTGGATTCACAATTGTGGGGAGCAGCGATTCATCCTTACTCCAGATGGAGAGGTAAATTTAAATGACAATAAGATGCCCAGCTTTCTGAATGGTTGGGATTATCACCCATTTACAATGAATTTTTGGGAAAGATTATCTTTGTTAGTCCAAGTAGCTTCAAACTTTGTGTACCATGAGACCCAATATATCCCCATACAAAAAAACAAAGATGTTCATTTTTGGTTGAAAACAATCATAAAAGAAGTCCAAGTACCCAGGCAGAAAATGGGAAGCATGCTTTATTCCGAGCTGGTAGATAGTTTTAAAGAAGCCAACAATACCGATCCTTCTGTTCTAATTTTCCGATTGACAGGGTATCAACAAATTGGGTTAACTTCTGAGCAGACAGCTATGAGGCTGAATATGGATATTCACGATTATAATATTGAATTTATCAATATTATCCATTACTTGCTGCAAAAGATTAATCGAGAACCAAAGCACTTTCCATTATTATCGTTGCTTATGAGGGATTTAAAACAAAATAATGAATTAACAATTTCATCCAGAAAAACATGGAACCTATTAACTCAAGGGTATTCCCCTGAGATTATTGCAGACATAAGGCATTTAAAATTAAGTACAATTGAGGACCACTTTGTAGAATTTGCCTTACATATTAATGATTTTTCAATTGATGACTATGTAGAAAAAAATCTGCAGGACACAATTCTGGAAATTTCACGGCAAACTAAATCGCGGCAGCTTAAGTTAATAAGGGACAAAGTGAAAATGGCCAGCTACTTTCAAATAAGATTAGTATTGGCGAAGTATGGTGAGCGATAATGGAGTTAGAGATTCTATTAAAAAAACATTTTGGCTATGACTCATTCAAGATAGGACAAAAGGAAGTAATCACTTCTATTTTAGCAGGAACGCATACTTTCGCCATGCTTCCTACTGGGACAGGAAAGTCCTTATGCTATCAGCTTCCTGGGCTTATTCTAAAAGGACACATATTAATTATTTCTCCTCTCCTTTCCCTAATGCAGGATCAAGTAGAGCAATTTAAGCGCTTTGGTGAAAAAAGAGTGGTTGCATTGAATTCGTTTCTTACACAAGAGGAAAAAAATAGTGTCCTTCGCCAGTTAAAAAAATATAAATTTATCTTTATATCACCGGAAATGTTAAGTGTTCCTTTTATTATACGAAAGCTTGGTGAGCTGTCCATTTCCTTATTCGTCGTAGATGAAGCCCATTGTATTTCACAATGGGGATATGATTTTCGACCTGATTATTCGAAACTGGGCGATATTCGCCAACATTTGGGAGATCCTTTGACACTTGCTCTCACTGCAACAGCAACAAAGCAAGTTCGGAACGATATAATTCAATCACTCGGTATTGAAAATTGTAGAAAAGTGGAATCAACCATAGATCGTCCCAATATTGCTTTTAAGGTGGAGAAAATAGCGGATTACAATAATAAACATTATCGGGTAGTTGAGTTGGTTTCTAAACTGCAGAAACCCGGAATAATTTATTTTTCCAGTAAAAAATCAGCGGAGCAAATGGCTTCTTTATTAGCGGAAAAAGGGATTTGCCGAACCATGGCCTATCACGGGGGACAGGATCCGGATACTAGGGTATTAATCCAACAGCAATTTATTCACGGGCAGTTGGATGTCATCTGTGCTACTAGTGCATTTGGAATGGGTGTAAATAAAGAAAATATCCGATTTATCATCCACTATCATCTGCCTATGCAAATAGAATCCTATCTTCAGGAAATTGGAAGAGCAGGCCGAGATGGAGAACTTAGCATCGCCATTTTATTATACTCCCCCGGGGACGAGTACCTTCCGATTCAATTGGCAGAGGGGGAACTTCCATCAGAGGAGCAAATTGATTGGCTGTTTTCTAAATTAGAGCAGGAAGAAGATTATATGGATGGAAAGCTCCAATTGAATAATCATTTAAGAGAGCTAGGCGGTTTTAATGAAATTCAATGGCGTATCCTTAAGGATTTGATTAATGATGCACCACAAGACAGCCAAGTAGAACTTCAGAAAACCATTCAGTTATTTCTAAAGAAAAGGCTAACTGCGAAAATGAACAATATATATCAAATGAAAGCATGGGTGGAATCAAATGTATGTAGAAGGGAATTTATTTTGGATTACTTTGATGATGAATTCACCAAAAAGGTGATTCCGTGCTGCGATCAATGCGGGCTACAGCTGAAAGATTATCATTCTTCAATCGACCAGTCGAAAACGACAACAAACGAACTATCTTGGATGGAGTATCTTGGAAAAATATTAATGAAGAATGAGTTGAGCGAATGAAAAAGAAGTATAATGAATTGATAAAAAACTTAACTAACAAAGAGTTGCTTCTTCACCTCTATATGACGCAAATCATCCTTTTAGTCATTTCATTCATATTAGGGTTTATTTTCTTTGATCATTTCGACTATATGGATAATTTGCACTTTAAGGACTTTAATATTTTCCTAATAGGGATACCATCAGGAGCAGCTGTTGTGATGATCGATATAATCTTAATGAACTGTCTCCCATCCTCCTTTTATGATGACGGTGGATTAAATGAAAGAATTTTTAAACATAGAAATATTATTCATATCTTCATCATTGCAGCAATTGTCGCTTTTAGTGAGGAATTGTTATTTCGTGGGATCATCCAAACAAAAGTAGGTCTCATACTGGCCAGTATTATTTTTGCCATTATCCATTATCGATATCTTTTTAATTGGTTTTTATTTTTAAATATAGTCGTCCTTAGTTTTTTAATCGGTATGATATTTGAGTGGACAGATAATTTAGCCGTTACGATTGTCATGCATTTTATCATCGATTTCCTTTTGGGTGTATATATAAAATTTAGACGTTCACCAGGTAATGACGACGAGAAAGGAGTTTCTACGTGAATAAAGAGGAACCATATCGTGATCAAGCTGAAAGGTTAAAACAGCGGATACAAAAAATTAATGAAAAAATTGATGAATCAGGTGATTTGCCGCCAAGAGAGCAGCTGCACCGGCAAAAAAAGAAGAAAACAAAATGGAAGTTTAAATACCCGGTTATTCGACTATTGGTTCTTATCTTTATCCTTTTACCTGTCATTATTTTCAGCGTGATATCGTATCTAGATGGTAAGAAAATAAACAGTACCGTTAAGACATCTGGGGATTCTGTAGGCTATGAAACTATTAATCTAGAAAAAACAGAAATCGAAGAGAAAAATAAACAGGTCGATGAGCAACAGATGGAAAGTAACGAAGTAAAAACCGAAGCAGCTAATACTGAAGAGAATAGTACAAAAGAAATTTCCACAGCTCCAGGACCTGTCAACATCGATTCAAATAAGTCAGGAGATAAAAATAGTCAGCCAATACAAGAAACAAAGAAGTACCAACCACCCGCACCCAAAAAGCAAAGTAAAATCGTTTACCACACGGTTCAGCCGAAAGAAACCTTATATCATATTGCGATGGAATACTATAAGTCTCAATCAGGCATGAACATTATCAGACATGCTAACCATTTTCAAGGTGATAAAATCGATGCAGGCCAAGTACTAAAAATACCATTGAATAAATAACCGATCTATCATTAGATTGGTTTTTTAATTTGGCTGTGTTAAATGCCATTGTTAATTTTTAACACTGTTGATTGGAGCACAAATCAACAACCGAGTTTTTCTGAGCTTTAAATTAAAAAAACATAAACTAGCGGACAAGTTCATATTTATATACGGAGAAATGGAGGCTGATAAAATGGATTCTTCAATCCAATTACTTGAAAATACGGATCAAGCCACAAAGCAGGCACTTGAAAATGTGAGGAAAAGAAAAGAGAAGTTTGACAAATTTAAAAACTGGCATAAACTATCAATTTGGGGAACAATCATATTGGCTGCATTATTCTTCCTTTATTTATATATTACCGTTGCCAGTGTTTATTCGTATTCTTTTGCTGCAATGTTTTCTGCTTTTGTCAATGATTCTAAAAACTTTACCTTCTTGGTTTTTTCTGTTGGAATGTATGGAGCCATGAATTTGCTAAAAGAGAAGAAGGATAAAGCAGAAAAGGAATATCATGAACTAAGATGTGAAATTGTTGACCGCAGCAAGGACTACTGGAAAAAAGAAGAGGAATGGAAAAACCGTCATTTAGTATTTGAGATTATGAAAAAAAATTATGATATAAACCTTTATCATGAAAAGAAATAGAAGCAGAGCGATCTGCTTCTTTTATCCATTAGAAAATCTTCTTTTTTCCACGTTCCTCTTTTAAAATTTCCACTGCTTCACGGAAGCGCTGTGAATGGATAATCTCACGTTCACGTAAAAAGCGAAGACTATCATTAATATCTGGATCATCACTAATGTTAATCAACCATTGGTACGTTGCCCTGGCTTTTTCTTCTGCTGCTATATCTTCATATAAATCAGCAATAGGGTCACCTTTGGCAGTAATATAGGTAGCAGTAAAGGGTGAGCCTGCAGCATTATGGTAATATAGTGCACTGTCATGGTCAGCATAATGATCCCCTAATCCCGCTGCCTTCAATTGCTCAGGGGTAGCATCTTTTGTTAATTTATACACCATTGTGGCAATCATTTCGAGATGGGCAAACTCTTCAGTACCGATATCTGTCAAAAGACCAATTACTTTATCAGGTATGGTATACCTCTGGTTTAAATATCGTAATGCTGCGGCAAGCTCTCCATCAGCACCTCCATATTGTTCAATTAAGTATTTTGCTAAAGTCGGATTACAGGTACTGACTCGTACGGGATATTGGAGCTTCTTTTCGTAAATCCACATTTAATGTAATCCCTCCCTCTAAATTAAACCTGCCATGGCCATGGACTATCGTCCCAGTTCCAAGGATGTCCGGAGTAACTGTTGCCAAACTGCTGCAAAGGGCCAAATTGACTTTCAAATGCTTTTTTGAGTCTCTTCCTTTCCCTCACATAATGATTAAATTGGTTAATTGCCTCAAAATCATCGTTATGAGTATCTAAGTATAGGGTTAGCTCAACCAAGACGAAGTCAACAGCTTGAAGCTGTTCCATCAATTGATAATATTCGGCAGGAACCTGTTTCAAGTCGTCAGTCCCCCTCCCGCTTTCTCAAAAGCATTGTAATACGGGTCATAAAAATCCTTCCAAAGTGTGCCTGCTCTCAATGCCTCAAGCGGGGAAAATTGCGGAAGATTTGGCGGCTGGAATCCAATATATAAATGAGGTGGAGTGGAATAGGTTTTTTCAAGTATCGGCTTGCAGGGGTCAAATGGACTCGCATACGGATGATAGACCTTTTGATGAGTGTGCATTGTGGCCCTCCCTATTTTTTCAATATCATTTAAATATATGAAATTTTTATCAAAACATGACATAAAACTTTAATATATGAAAGGGTTTTTCATTGTCTTGTAGAAGTATAATATAAGTAGGAATATAACTTTGAGGTGATGGAAATTGTTCGTGAAAAATATTATGATACCAAAGCATGAATGCTTTACTGTACAAGCAGATGTAACCCTTAAACAGGCTTTGGAAAGTCTTGAAAAACATCAAATAGATGGGTTACCGGTCTTACAAGGAGAGCAATATGCAGGTGTAGTCACAAGATACAGCATCTATGAAAATTATTTCCTATCGAATAAACCAAAGGATGAATATTTAAATTTAACGGTAGTAAAAGATATAGCCACTCACCAAGAAAAGTTTTTAGAGGGCTCTGAATTATTTGAAAAGACACTCCTTGATTTAAAGGATTTTCCATTATTAGCAGTTGTTGATTCAAATCATCAATTTCTCGGGGTTGTTACACGGTCCGATGTATTAAGTTCATTCGAAAGCGCATTTGGTGTAAACCGCCCAGGTGTTAGAATTGCCTTTACATCTGTTGAAACTGAGGGACGGATTGCCCGCCTCTCTGAAATAGCTCACCAATTTCACGAGCATATCATATCACTTGTAACTTTTGATGAAACAGACAGACTCGTTCGTAGAATTGTGATGAAGGTTGAAAAGAAAAACAATATGGACCGCTTTATAAAGAAACTAGAAGAGCATGGCTTCCGAATTTTAAGTATTCAAGAGGATGATTAAACTCAAATAAAGGAAAAAAAAAGACTCCTTCTCATATATTTTTATGGGAGGGGGTTTTTATGTTTATGAGGTTAGTTCAATTTGTTTTTGCTTTTTTCAGTGGATATTTAGTGATTAAATGGATTTCAATACCACATCCTTATGTACTTGCTGACTTTTTTGTCGGAATTGTCATAAATCCATTACAATTCTTCGCAGCTGCAATTGCTTTATTCATTGGAATTTTAATCAATGGAGGAGTAATAAAAGGGATTATTAATAAGACGATAAAAGCATGGAGGAAGCAAATGTCTTGGAGTATCCTAATGTTATTGGAATATTGTGGTTTTGGAATCGTGTTTTTCCTTCTTTTTTATATTGGCTGGGAAGAAACACTCCTTTTTTTTAGTTTGAGTTTTCTTTATGGTATGATTTCTATAGAAAAATAAAAGGGGAACAAACAGAATGATTATTATATTAGTTGCTTTGATTTTAGGCGGCATACTTTTGCTTTTATATATGCTAAATCAAGCTTTTCAAAATAAAGTCAAGGAACAGGATATTTATTTTCCGGACTTTCCGGCCATGTTTGGAGAGGTAAAGATCTTTTTTATTTCAGATATACATAGAAGAACAATCTCGCAAACCATCCTTAATAATGTTAAAGGGAAGGCTGATATTGTCATCATAGGGGGAGATTTAACAGAGAAGGGAGTCCCCTTTGAGAGAGTGAAAACCAATTTAAACAAATTAAAACAAATTGGACCCGTTTACTTTGTTTGGGGAAACAATGACTATGAGGTTGACTACCATGAATTAGATGCTATCTTTATGGACCATGGTATTAAAGTGTTAGACAATACTTCTGTTACCTTTGAATCGAATCAAGGAGAAAAATTATGTTTGCTTGGAGTGGATGACTTTAACCAAAATCGTGACCGCCTTGAGTTAGCACTGTTAGATGCAGAGGAAAATAGTTTTAAAATTTTGGCAAGCCATTATCCTAATATAACAAACAAAATTCTTCCGGAGCATGAAATACGTTTAGTATTAAGCGGACATACCCATGGAGGTCAGATTCATATTTTCGGTTATAGTCCCTATAAACGAGGAAGGCTGACAAGACTTAAAAATACAACCCTTTTAATTAGTAATGGATATGGAACAACTATGCTGCCCTTAAGGTTAGGCGCCCCTGCAGAATGCCATCTTATTACCCTTAGAAATGGCCCTGCCCCGGATAAGGTGATGTAGACAATTCACAAACAAAGCCCTGAGGCATACACTACAAACAAGAGTGATGTCACAGCAGGGGGCAAAATCATGCGCTTAGAACGCTTAACAGCCAATAAAATTAAAATTTTTTTAACCTCTGATGATTTAATTGATAGGGGACTTTCCAAGGAAGATATTTGGAAGGATTCAAGCAAATGGAATCAGCTTTTTCATGATATGCTTGAGGAAGCAAGTGAGGAATTTGATGTAGATATACAGGGGTCTGTGGCAGTGGAAATATTCTCCCTTCAGGCACAGGGGATGATTATGATCATTACTGTAAATGAAGCAGAAGAAGATGAAGAGATACTATACGATGGATTTATTGAAATGCAAGTAAGGGTCGGAGGATTTGATGACCTAATATATGAGTTTGAGGAATTTGAAGACATAATTAGTCTTACCCAAAGATTATCCTACATGAATATATTTGGCGGTAGCCTATATTTTATGAACAACCACTATTACCTTTTAATGGAAAAATTAGAATCTACAAAAAACGAACAAGTGGCTTGTATATTTTCGGAATTTGGCAATGCTTCAATCATTAGTCCATTTGTACTTATGGAATATGGAAAAAAGATTATCGAAAATAAAGCGGTGGAGACTATTCTTCATTTTTTTAAAATATAAAAAATGGATGAAGTAAACCTATTGGACAAATGCTATCCATAAATCATTAAATTAATCATGGATGGCAGCGTTTACATAATATCGAATTAATGTAGAAAACTATGTTTTTTTTCTTGCATAAATCATTTAAAGGTGTATACTTGTGTCTGAAAGCGGACAACATTCGTAAAAGCAATTTCTAGGAGGATTACAAATGGTAGCCGAAAATGCAAATGAAAAGACTAATCAAGAGGAAAATCATGATGTGTTAAAATCAACACAGACTGTGATTCATAAGGCCCTTGAAAAGTTAGGTTATCCTGAAGAGGTATACGAGCTCTTGAAAGAGCCGTTACGTATGATGACAGTAAAAATTCCAATTAGAATGGATGACGGTTCAATAAAAATATTTACTGGCTACCGTGCACAGCATAATGATGCAGTTGGGCCTACAAAAGGCGGAATTCGCTTCCACCCAGGAGTAACAGAGACAGAAGTGAAAGCACTTTCAATTTGGATGAGTTTAAAATGTGGAATTGTCGACCTTCCATACGGAGGGGGAAAAGGTGGTATCATCTGCGATCCTCGTGATATGTCTTTTAGAGAGCTTGAAAGACTTAGCCGTGGATACGTACGAGCTATCAGTCAAATTGTAGGACCTACGAAGGATATTCCTGCTCCAGACGTATTTACCAATTCGCAAATTATGGCTTGGATGATGGATGAATACAGCCGAATCGATGAATTTAACTCTCCAGGCTTCATCACTGGTAAGCCGCTTGTTCTCGGCGGATCACATGGTCGTGAATCTGCTACTGCAAAGGGTGTAACCATCTGTATTCGTGAAGCAGCCCAAAAGAAAGGAATTCAAATCGAGGGTGCAAGAGTAGTCGTCCAAGGTTTTGGAAATGCCGGAAGCTATTTATCAAAATTCATGCATGACGCAGGGGCGAAGGTTGTAGGGATTTCGGATGCTTACGGTGCATTATACGATTCAAATGGTCTAGATATTGATTATCTATTAGATAGAAGAGACAGCTTTGGAACAGTAACAAAATTATTTAATAACACAATTTCAAATAAAGAATTACTAGAACTTGAGTGTGACATTCTTGTCCCTGCGGCAATTGAAAATCAAATTACTGCTGAGAACGCTCATAACATTCGTGCAAGTATCGTTGTAGAGGCGGCTAACGGCCCAACTACTTTAGAGGCAACAGAAATTTTAACAGAACGTGGTGTTCTTCTTGTTCCAGACGTTTTAGCATCTGCTGGCGGGGTTACGGTATCTTATTTCGAGTGGGTACAAAATAACCAAGGCTACTACTGGTCAGAAGAAGAAGTGGAAGAAAAGCTTGAAAAAGTAATGGTTAAATCATTTAAAAATATTTATGACACTGCTCAAACCCGACGTGTAGACATGCGCCTTGCTGCTTATATGGTTGGGGTTAGAAAGATGGCTGAAGCAAGCCGCTTCAGAGGCTGGATTTAAAGGCTAAACATTGAAAAAAAACGAAAAAACTCCTATCATTAAACGATAGGAGTTTTTTTAGTTTCGGTTATGTTAAAGGATATAACTGATTTTGAAACCCTGTTGATTTGAGCGGAAGGGGCGAGACTCCGCGAACCGCTTGCGCCTGGAGCGCAAATCAACAGCCAAGTTTAACACAGTTTATGTATTTATTAAGGAGTGTACCTAAAGTGCAAATAGAAGACATAATCATTGTTGGCGGCGGACCTTGCGGGCTTGCAGCAGCTATTTCTCTTCAAGAAATCGGAAAAAAGCCATTAATTATAGAAAAAGGGAATGTAGTTAATTCCATATATCATTATCCGACCCATCAAACCTTTTTTAGTACCAGTGAAAAATTAGAAATTGGTGATGTACCTTTTTTTACAGATACCTACAAACCTAAACGAAATCAGGCACTTGTCTATTATCGGGAAGTCGCAAGACGGAAGGAGCTCCGGATAAACTCATTCGAGAAGGTAAATAAAGTATCAAAGCAAGATGATTTATTTCATGTCATTACGGATAAAAATAGCTACTGTGCCCATTATGTAATTATTGCAACAGGTTATTATGATCATCCGAATTACATGAATGTCCCTGGGGAAGACTTGTCTAAAGTTAAACATTATTTTAAAGAAGCACATCCGTATTTTGACAAAGATGTATGTGTAATCGGCGGGAAAAATTCAAGCGTGGATGCTGCACTGGAATTGGTGAAGGCAGGGGCGAGAGTGACCGTACTCTATCGAGGAAAAGAATATTCTCCCAGCATTAAGCCGTGGATTCTCCCGGAATTTGAAGCATTGGTTCGTACAGGGACTATATTAATGGAATTTAACGCAAATGTTAAGGCTATAACCGAGGCGCAAGTTATATATAATATAGACGGTGTTGAAAAAACAATTAGTAACGATTTTGTTTTTGCGATGACCGGTTATCATCCCGATCATCAATTTTTAAAAACGATGGGTGTGAAAATTGATTCAGAATCAGGCAGACCGCTATTTAATCCTGAAACCATGGAGACCAATGTGGAGGGTATCTATATAGCGGGGGTAATTGCTGCCGGAAACAATGCGAATGAAATATTTATCGAAAATGGCAGGTTCCATGGCGGACAAATTGCACACTCCATTATAGAAAAAGAAGCTGAAGGGTGATTGAGATGATGAAAAAGGTTGTTTTATTAACAACTGGAGGAACAATCGCTAGTAAACCAAATAAGGATTCTGGAAAACTTGCTTCAGGTGCCCTTACCGGGGAAGAACTTGCTGCGATGTGTAATTTACCAAAAGACATTGAAGTCATAGTAGAATCTGTTTTTCAAAAAGCGAGCATTCATATTACATTTGAAGATCTAACTACATTAAAAAACAAAATAGTGGACTATTTTAAAGATGAGACAGTTGCAGGTGTTGTAGTGACACACGGAACTGATACGATGGAAGAGACCGCTTATTTCCTTGATTTAACGATAAAAGACCATCGTCCTGTGGTGGTCACAGGCTCTCAACGTTCTCCTGAAGATTTAGGGAGCGATGTTTATATTAATTTACGACATGCCATTTACTCAGCCTGCTCTACTGACCTGCATGAAGCTGGGGCAGTTGTTGTCTTTAATGAAAGGATATTCGCTGCCCGCTATGTAAAAAAAGAACACGCTTCAAATATTCAAGGTTTTAATGCCTTTGGTTTTGGATATCTTGGCATTATTGATAATGATCAAGTCCATGTCTTTCAAAAGCCGATTAAAAGAGAATATTATGAGATACAGACTGCAATCCCTCAAGTTGAATTGATTAAATGCTATATTGGTGCAGATGGGAAATTTATTAAAGCCGCACGTGATGCAGGGGTAAAAGGAATTGTTCTTGAAGGTGTCGGCCGCGGCCAGGTGGCTCCTCAAATGATGGATGAAATTGAAATGGCAATTAAGCAGGGAATTAAATTGGTGATTACAACCAGTGCAGAAGAGGGTTCTGTTTACACAACCTATGATTACGAAGGCAGTGCCTATGACCTCTATAAAAAAGGGGTAATTTTAGGAAGTGACAATGATTCTAAAAAGGCAAGAATCAAATTGGCTGTTGCCCTTGCAAGCGGCTTAGAAAATATAAACTTTTAAATGATTTAGACAATCTTTCTAGATGAAGTGGAAGGAAACTATCATTTTCTTTATATTGTTTCCATGGTACCATTAAGAAAACGGATTGGAAAAGAGAGGTTTAACATGCTGGGGATATTATCTGCCGGGATTGCCCCCGGACTGGCCTTACTTAGTTATTTTTATTTAAAAGATGAATATGAGCCAGAGCCAATTTCCTTTGTACTTCGGACATTTTTGTACGGAGCCTTATTGGTGTTTCCGATTATGTTTATTCAGCATGTTCTTGAAACTGAAAACCTGCTTCAATCCCATCTATTAGATGCATTTCTAAACACCGGCCTGCTGGAGGAATTTTTTAAGTGGTTTATCCTTTTTTATGCTATCTACCAGCATGTTGAGTTTGATGAGCCATTCGATGGAATCGTATATGCCGTTTCCGTTTCTCTTGGTTTTGCGACAGTAGAAAATATTTTCTATCTAATCGCAAATGGGATTGAACATGCGATGACCAGAGCATTATTGCCGGTATCAAGTCATGCATTGTTCGGGGTTATTATGGGCTTTTATCTTGGTAAGGCGAAGTTTACGGATGGAAACAAAGCAAAGTGGATTTTCCTTTCGCTTCTACTGCCTTTCATTCTCCATGGATTCTATGATTTTATTTTAATTTCACAAGAACATTGGCTGTTTATTATTTTTCCGTTTATGATTTTTCTGTGGTGGTTTGGTTTAAGAAAAGTGAAAAAAGCTAAGATATTGAGTGCCAAACATTTAAAAAAACAGTACCCAGTTCAAAAAACTCTTCATTCCTGATGAAGGGTTTTTTTATTTTTGGAATAAAAACACCAATTAGACAAAAAATAGGGTTACTGCAAAAAGATTTACAACGGGGGTTATTATTCCATGCATATGAAAAACATCCTAATAAAGTCTTTCATTTTAATTTCTGTTTTCATTATGCCGTTGTCATTTGTAAAAACTGATGAGGCGAATGCATTTACCAGGCAAGTAATCCAACAAGGAGCTGTTGGAGAAGATGTTATTGAACTTCAGGCAAGGCTCCAGTATTTAGGCTATTATAATGGTCAAATTGACGGAGTTTTTGGATGGAGTACCTATTGGGCGTTACGGAATTTCCAATATGAATTCGGTTTGCCAATTGATGGTTTAGCAGGGACAACAACTAAGAATAAACTGGCAAAGGCATCCAAGTATAATGAGTATTTTGTTAAAACTAATTTAAATAAGGGAAAAAAATTTACTCATTATGGCGGAGTAGACCAAAGCAAACAAGTTGCCCCAAATAAAAAAGCACCGGCTAATAATACACAAACTAACAAGGAAGCACCAAAGGCAACACCAAAAGCAACACCCAATGCAACACCCAAAGCATCACCAAAGGCAGTAAGAGAGGCTGCACCTAAAAAGGGAACAGCAACACCAAAAGCAGCACCTAAAAAGCCGACAGCTGCCAATACTCCTAATGGTTTTTCACAAAATGATATTCGCCTAATGGCGAATGCGGTCCATGGGGAGTCAAGGGGCGAGCCATATATTGGCCAGGTTGCAGTGGCTGCTGTCATCTTAAATAGAGTAAATAGTGCAAATTTCCCAAATACAGTATCGGGAGTAATTTTTGAACCGGGAGCTTTTACTGCTGTTGCTGATGGGCAAATTTGGCTTACACCGAATGAATCTTCAAAGAAAGCGGTCATCGATGCCATTAATGGCTGGGATCCTACAGGTGAAGCATTATATTATTTTAATCCTGCTACGGCAACAAGCGGATGGATTTGGGGCAGGCCGCAAATCAAACAAATTGGGAAGCATATTTTTTGCAAGTAGAGAGGTGAGTAAAATTGATAAGAGGTATATTAATAGCAATCCTTGCAGTCGGAGTCGCTGGAACTGCATATTGGGGCTATCAGGAACATCAAGAAAAAAATGCGATTCTTTTAAATGCTGAAAATAACTATCAACGGGCGTTCCATGATCTTTCCTATCAAATGGATTTATTGCATGACAAGATTGGGACAACGCTGGCAATGAACTCAAGGCATTCCTTATCACCATCATTAACGGAGGTATGGAGAATCACGTCAGAAGCACATAGCGATGTCGGCCAGCTCCCATTAACATTATTGCCTTTTAACAAAACAGAAGAGTTTTTAGCGAATATAGGTAACTTTAGCTATCGAACAGCCGTAAGAGATTTGGATAAGGAACCATTGTCTGATAAAGAATATGAAAACTTAAAGGTTCTTTATAAACAGTCGGGGGACATTCAGAATGAACTTCGAAATGTCCAGCATTTGGTTTTAAAAAATAACTTGCGCTGGATGGATGTTGAGCTGGCGCTTGCTTCTGGAAAAGAGCAAACGGACAATACCATTATTGATGGTTTTAAAACGGTGGAGAAAACTGTGACAGGGTTTGATGAAACCAATCAAGGGCCAACGACTGTGAACTTTCAAAAAAAGGATGAAAATTACAAAAAGATACAAGGCAAAACCATATCGCGCAAAGATGCCGTAACGATTGCCAAAAAATATATGAATTTTGACGGAAATGCCAAAGTAAAAGTAACAGAAAATGGAAAAGGGTCTGATTATGGCTTTTACAGTGTGTCCATGAAAAATCCGGATTCTGGTCAGGAAGCAAGTATGGATATTACTAAAAAGGCTGGACATCCAATTTGGTTTATTAACAACCGGGACATTAAGAAACAGGTTTTAAGCTTAAATGACGCTACCAATAAGGCACAAAACTTTTTAAAGGAAACGGGTTTTAAAGACTTAGAGCTTTTTGAAAGCACGCAATACGATAATATAGGTGTTTTCAATTTTGTTACGAGTGTCAACGGGCTAAGGGTTTACCCTGAATCCGTTAAGGTGAAAGTGGCTCTCGATAACGGAGATATAATGGGTGTTTCTGCTGAGGATTATTTAAAATCCTTCCAAACTAGAAAAATCGATAAGCCGGTAATTTCACTACAACAAGCACGTTCTAAAGTAAATCCGAAATTAAAGGTGATGGAAGATAGGCAGGCCGTAATTCTAAACGATCTCAATGAAGAAGTGACATGTTATGAGTTTCTTGGAACAATGGGCAATGATACCTACCGTATCTTTATTAATGCAAAAGATGGTAAAGAAGAAAAAGTGGAAAAACTGAAAAATGCCGAAGCAATATATGAAGATGTGTTATAAGGATAAGCAGACGCTTATCCTTTTTTTCATAGAATAAAAAAATTATCAAATCCAATAATAGAGGTAACTGAAAGTTGGAGTGGTGTTTTTGGAAAAGGTAGAAAGAATTTTAGCCAAGATAATTATTATTCAATTTATATTTCTGTTCCTATCACAACTAATTTTTCATCAATTCGATGCCCTTCCGCAAATAAAACAATTAACAAAATATGAAGGTGTTAATAAGAATACCTTTACAGAAATTATTCAAACCTTACAAGGGCAAAAATAAAAGCAGGGAAACCTGCTTTATTTTTATGAATTTAAATAGTAAAAAAAAGAAGCATTTCTATATCTTATGGTAAAATAAAAAGAAGACAGCTTATGAGAAATCATGATTGCATTTAGGAGGATTTATGAACAAGAAACTATCTATCGCAATTGACGGCCCTGCTGCAGCTGGGAAGAGTACTGTAGCTAAAATTGTCGCTGAAAAATTAGGTTATATATATATCGATACAGGTGCAATGTACAGGGCATTAACATATAAGGTAATTGCAAACAATCTTAATCTTGAAGAAGAGGATTCTTTATTAAAAATGCTTATGTCGACGAGTATCGAGCTTTTTCCTTCAGAGCGCGGACAATTAGTATATTTGGACAAACAGGATGTAACTGATGCGATTCGTTCTTCAGAAGTAACAAATTCCGTTTCCATCGTTGCAAAACATCAACTAGTCCGTGAAGAAATGGTAAAAAGGCAGCAAGCCTTTGCAATCGGTGGCGGCGTTGTCATGGATGGACGTGACATCGGTACCCATGTTCTGCCAAATGCTGAAGTAAAAGTGTTCTTGCTGGCTAGTGTAGACGAAAGAGCTGAAAGGCGGCATCAAGAAAACCTTCAAAAGGGTTTTCCATCAAATTTAGATCAATTAAAAGTAGAAATAGCACGAAGAGATAAAATCGACTCAGAAAGAGCAATTGCACCTTTGAAAAAAGCCGATGATGCTATTGAAATCGACACAACCTCTTTGGCGATTCCTGAAGTTGTAGAAAAAATTATGACTCTGGTGCACGAAAGGGTTGGAAAAGTGTGACGTTTTATACTTTTGCAAAATCAGTTGCATATGGGATTTTTAAACCTTGGTACAGGGTAGAAGCCATAGGAAAAGAAAATATCCCAAAGGAAGGCGGGGTCCTTCTTTGCTGCAATCATATTAATAATTTTGATCCAATTGTATTGGGAATCATGGCTCCTCGTCCTGTCCACTATATGGCGAAGGAAGAGTTATTTAAAGTCCCTGTGCTAGGTGAAGTTGTTCGAAAATGTAATGCCTTTCCAGTAAAAAGAGGGATGAGCGATCGAGAAGCTTTAAGAAAAGGATTAGGTGTTTTAAAGGATGGACATGTTTTAGGTCTTTTTCCAGAAGGGACTAGAAGTAAGACCGGTGAATTGGGGAAGGGCTTAGCCGGAGCCGGATTTTTTGCCCTAAAGACTGATGCAGCCGTTGTTCCTTGTGCAATTATTGGTCCGTATAAAAGCTTAAGAAAGCTAAGGGTCGTTTATGGACAACCGATTGCAATGGACGAAGCCAGAAATACAAAGGCTTCTGCTGAACAGGTTACTGAATTAATTATGTCAGAAATTCATAAACTGATTAAAGAGCATCAATAGGTATTGCTTGACAAAAAAGACTATTTGTAAGAAGTTTATAAAAAGAGATTTTTTTTTGAAAATTCATATGGTTTATTATATGTGGTGTATACTGTGTGGTATCCACCGAATCATATATAGATTTTGCAGTTAATGGATTAAGGAGGAATACATATGTCGGAAGAATTAAATCAAGTAGAAGTGAAAAGCTTTGAAGTTGGGGACAAAGTAACAGGACAAGTCACTAAAGTTGAAGAAAAGCAGGTATATGTCGACATTCAAGATAGTAAACTTGATGGGATAATCCCAATTAGTGAGCTTTCCAGCCTTCATATTGAAAAAGCATCTGATGCTGTCCAGGAAGGTAACACTCTTGAATTAGAGGTATTAAAGGTGGAAGAGGAAGCATTAATTCTTTCCAAAAAGAAAGTTGATGCTTTAAATGCATGGGATAGCTTAGAAAAGCAATACCAAAACGGCGAAGTAATAGAAACAGAAGTTAAGGATGTTGTAAAAGGCGGTCTTGTTGTCGACCTTGGTGTCCGCGGTTTTGTACCTGCATCCTTAGTTGAAGCTTATTTTGTAGAAGATTTCACTGATTATAAAGGGCGCAACCTAACCTTTAAAATTGTGGAACTTGATAAGGAAAAGAACCGTTTGATTCTTTCCCACCGTGCAGTTGTGGAGGAGGAAAAAGGTAAACAAAAACAAAATCGTTTAGGTTCCCTTCAGGTTGGCCAAATTATTGACGGCACAGTTCAAAGAATTACCGATTTTGGTGCATTTGTCGACATTGGCGGAATAGATGGTCTTGTTCATATTTCCCAATTATCCTATGAACATGTTGGTAAACCAACAGATGTTGTTCATGAAGGTCAAAAAGTCCAAGTTAAGGTTCTTAGCGTTGATCGTGATAATGAAAGAATTTCATTGTCTATTAAAGAAACGCTTCCTGGACCTTGGTCAAATATTAATGAAAAAGCACCTAAAGGAAGTGTTTTAACTGGCACAGTCAAAAGATTAGTTTCTTATGGTGCTTTTGTAGAAGTATTTCCTGGTGTAGAAGGCCTTGTTCATATCTCCCAAATCGCGCATAAGCACATTGGCACACCTCACGAAGTACTAAAAGAAGGGCAAGAAGTAAAGGTTAAGGTTCTTGATACAAATGAACAGGACCAACGTCTATCTTTAAGTATTAAAGATCTTCTCGAAAAAGAAGTTGAGGAAAACCTTGATTATGAACTTCCTGAAGAGTCAAAAGGATTTCAGCTCGGCGAAGTCATTGGCGATAAATTAAAGAATCTAAGAAAATAATGGTGATTAGAAGTGTCTAGATCTGAACGTAAATGGGACCACATTCGCTTTGCCCTCGAAAATGGGCAAGACCGTTCATCCGCTTTTGAAAATATTAAGTTTATTCACCAAAGCTTACCGAATATAAATGTGCTCGATGTTCGATTAGCCCACAAAATTGGCGAACTTTATTTAAGTTCGCCAATTTTTATCAATGCAATGACAGGCGGCGGCGGTGAAAAAACCTATCGAATAAATAAAGAGCTCGCAATGGTTGCGAAGGAAAAAGGGCTTGCCATGGCTGTTGGCTCCCAAATGGCTGCGTTAAAGGATAAATCGCAAAAATATACATATGAAGTAGTTCGAAAAGAAAATCCTGACGGTGTTCTCCTTGCTAATTTGGGAAGTGAAGCGACACCAGATGAAGCGAAATCCGCCATTGATATGATTGAAGCAAATGCTATCCAAATTCACCTAAATGTGATTCAAGAACTTACGATGCCTGAGGGTGACCGTGACTTTACGGGTGCTTTAAAGAGAATTGAAGCGATTGTAAAGAGCGTGCAAGTTCCGGTTGTAGTAAAAGAGGTAGGATTTGGAATGTCGATGGAAACAGTAAGATTTCTAAAATCTATAGGTGTGGCTGTGGTCGATGTTGGCGGATTTGGTGGAACGAATTTTGCAGAAATAGAAAATAAGCGCAGAGAAAGATCACTTTCTTTCTTTACGGAATGGGGTATTCCTACGCCTATCTCTATCATTGAAGCATCATCAGTATCGAATGATATTTCCATCATTGGTTCTGGGGGATTTACTAACGGGATTGAGATGGTAAAGGGCTTAGCAATCGGAGCCGATGCGATTGGAATTGCAGGCTATTTCTTACGAATTCTTGTTGACCATGGGGTAGATTGCTTAATGAATGAACTTGAAAATCTTCATAAAGAAATGATCATGATAATGACTGCCCTTGGGGCAAGGACGATTTCAGATTTAAAAAGAATTCCGCTAATTATCACTGGTGAAACCTGCCATTGGTTAAATCAAAGAGGAATTGATACAAGAACATTTAGCCAAAGGTCCATTTAAAAAGCTCTCGCACCCGCGAGAGCTTTTTAGTTTAAAAGAAGGTATTAATTTAGACTCGAGAATTGTCCAGCTCCAGCGACTAGTTCCTCGAGGTTTCTAGTCGGGGCTGACAAAGGCGCTTCCGCTTTTCTTATTTATCTTTTACCATCATTCAAACCCCGTGCTTCCTCAGGGCCTGATAATTTTGTTGCACCAGGATAGTGCAAAGCCTGATCACGATCTGATTCAACCCTTCTGCTTGCCTTTAACTTTTTTTCTTGGCGGTCTTTTCCCAATATCCACACCTCCTCTTTTTAAGATGAATCACGACTGAAAATATTATGCGAACAAGTATGAAAGTACATAAGTATTACCAATAATGAAAATAATAGGAGGTGTGTGTAGTGGAAGGGACTATGTTTTATTGGATTTATTGGACGTTTTGGGTGTATTTAACCTTTATAATGGAAAAGCAAAACCCATATCGTTTAAAACTTTCTGCAATTGTTCTCATTGTTATTATCTTTTCAAATTATCATTTCTTCATTGGCAGCATGGAAATATATAGTAGTGGTTTAATATTATTAATTTTTTCCTATTTATTTTTAGGACAAGAAAAACTTGGCGCACTACTCTACCTGTTTGTTGGATCTTTAATCGTTTCAATTGCTTATGTGACCTTCCATTTATTTGAGATTTTTGATCCAGTTTGGATTATTTTCAAAAAGGAATGGATGATGGGTATTGTGATTGGCTATTTAGCCATTCTTTTGCAAAAGAACTTAAAAGGGCGGTTATTAATAGTCATTTGCGGGACAATGCAGGGAGAATTTTTATATGCATTTATTTTAAGTAAATACGATTTTCCTTATCCCATCGGTGCATTTGCTTATCTAGATGCATGTTCTTTAATTGCTGGATTGCTGGCCAGCTGGAGTATTCTTGAAAATTCTGGAACCATCTTCCAAAATCATTTTCACTTTTTTGAAAAAGCAAAACAAAAATCATCGTGAAATCGAAACTTCTTAAGCTTTTCATTGCGGGAAAGCTTTAACATTTGTTAAACTATTGAAGTTAGACCCTTCTAAACAAAGAAGGGTTTATTTCTTCGTATTAGTCAATTCATTTGTTAAAAGAATAAATGAACAGTTTAGATTCTTAATATAAGGAAAGAAAGGATGGCGATCATAATGGTGAAACCTGTTATTGCCATTGTTGGACGACCCAACGTTGGAAAGTCTACGATTTTTAATCGAATAGTCGGGGAACGAGTTTCCATCGTTGAGGATATTCCCGGAGTAACACGCGATCGGATTTATAGTTCTGGAGAATGGTTAACACATGAATTTAATGTAATCGATACTGGAGGTATCGATATTGGCGATGAACCATTTTTAGAGCAAATCCGCCAGCAGGCTGAAGTAGCAATTGATGAAGCTGATGTAATTATCTTCTTAGCCAATGGAAGAGAAGGAGTAACTGCAGCTGATGAAGAAGTTGCAAAAATTTTATACAAATCAAAAAAACCGATTGTACTAGGAGTTAATAAAATCGATAATCCAGAAATGCGTGAACAAATTTATGATTTCTATGCGCTTGGTTTTGGTGAACCTATTCCGGTTTCAGGTTCTCATGGCTTAGGACTTGGGGATCTATTGGATGAGGCAGCAAAACACTTTCCAAAAAATAAGCAAATGGATTACGATGAAGATACGATTAAGTTTTCCTTAATCGGCCGACCGAACGTTGGGAAATCTTCCTTAGTGAATGCTATTCTTGGTGAAGAGCGAGTAATCGTCAGTAATGTCGCTGGGACAACACGTGATGCCGTCGATTCTCCATATACGTACAATGGTCAAAAATATGTCATAATAGATACAGCAGGGATTCGAAAAAAAGGAAAAGTGTATGAGAGTACTGAAAAATATAGTGTACTCCGTGCACTAAGAGCAATAGAAAGATCAGATGTTGTTCTTGTTGTCATTAATGCCGAAGAAGGAATTATTGAACAGGATAAGAAGATTGCCGGTTATGCCCATGAGGCAGGACGAGCAGTTGTCATTGTCGTAAATAAGTGGGATGCTATTGAAAAAGATGAGAAGACCATGAACGAGCTTGAGCAAAAAATTAGGGATCATTTCTTATTCCTTAGCTATGCTCCTATTGTGTTTTTATCTGCAAAAACGAAAAAACGAATCCATACTCTCCTTCCGATGATTAATACGGCGAGTGAAAACCATGCACTGAGGGTTGAAACGAGTGTATTAAATGACATTATAATGGATGCGGTTGCTATGAATCCTACTCCAACTGACAAAGGTAGACGTTTGAAAATTTATTATACAACCCAAGTAGCTGTAAAACCTCCAACCTTTGTTGTATTTGTGAATGAACCTGAATTACTGCATTTTTCTTATGAGCGCTTTTTAGAAAATAGGATAAGAGATGCTTTTGGATTTGAAGGAACACCAATCAAAATTTATGCAAGAGAAAGAAAATAATGATGAGGTGGTGTGATGGCCATGCAAGAAAAAAAAGAAGCTATAGCTGTGTTAGGGGCAGGGAGCTGGGGAACAGCACTTGCAATGGTATTAGCCGATAATTCTCATGAAGTCCGTCTATGGAGCCATAAAGAAGACCAGGTAAAGGAAATAAATGAAAATCATACAAATAAAAAGTATTTGCCTGGAATTGACTTGCCAGAACAAATTGTTGGGTATGCTTCTTTAAGTGATGCGTTGATTGGAATAGAAACTGTCATTTTGGCGGTTCCAACTAAAGCTATTCGAGAGGTTTTAGGGAAAGTCCGTGCTGTTTTAACAGGCCCCATTACGATTGCGCATGTCAGCAAAGGAATTGAACCGGATTCTTTATTGCGCATTACTGAAATGATTAAAGAAGAAATGCCTGATGAGCATTTAAATGACGTCGTTGTTCTTTCAGGACCTAGTCATGCTGAAGAAGTAAGCCTGCGCCATCCTACAACAGTTACAGTTGCATCGGAAAATATGGATGCTGCAGAAAAAATCCAGGATCTTTTTATTAATCACAATTTCCGTGTATATACAAATTCTGATGTAATTGGCGTTGAAATTGGTGGTGCCCTAAAGAATATCATTGCCCTTGCTGCAGGTATTACCGACGGACTTGGATATGGTGATAATGCCAAAGCTGCTCTTATGACAAGAGGATTAGCTGAAATTGCACGTCTAGGTACAAAAATGGGAGCAAATCCCCTCACATTTTCCGGATTAGCTGGAATCGGCGATTTAATTGTTACCTGTACAAGTGTGCATTCTAGAAACTGGAGAGCCGGAAATTTGTTAGGTAAAGGAAAAACGCTGGAAGAGGTACTTGACAGTATGGGGATGGTTGTGGAAGGTGTCAGGACGACCAAAGCGGCCTATCAGCTGGCCCAAAAATATGAGGTCAAAATGCCAATTACAACTGTCCTTTATGATGTTCTTTTTAATGGGAAAGAAGCAAAAGATGCAGTTGATGTTTTAATGGCACGTGGAAGAACACATGAAATGGAAGATTTAGTTAACGTTTTAGATGAAAGAAACTTTGAAAACTAAAAATGTGCTTTTTCAAAAAGAAAATAGGCATTAGATGATACGCTTTTTACCTTCTTTGCATACAATGCAACGAAGTAACTTGGTAGTATGACGCCTGGAGTATGGGTTATTTAGTCCAGTAGACTGAAGTAAAGAAATCGCCCCTCTTTACTTCAGTTTTTTTATTTTTCATGAATTGGCCAAGCTATGGTATAATAACTTTCGAAAAAAAGGGGGAATTATGTTTGTCACCAGGAATGTTAAAAATGTGGATTTCAATTGCGGGCATGGCTCTGATGTTCCTTGCCATTATCACCATATATTTCAGCAGATATAAGCTTAAGGGCATATTTCGGGTCTTTTCAGCCATTCTTGCGTATATATTTATGATTATTGCTGGACTTACGCTTCTTATCGTTTTCTTCACATAATTGATCAAATACATAATATAAAGGTGATTGTCATGAAATGGAAAGTCCATGGTTTATTTTTTGTCCTTATTGTTTTTTTATTATCTGGTTGTATGTATCCCAAAGAAGAATTAGCAAAGAATCAAATCCCATATAAAGACCAAATCCAAGCGGTTCAAACAGCTGTAAATGATTTTAAAAAAGATAATGGCGGCATTCTTCCGATCAAAACAAAGGAAGCTGAAACTCCCATATATCAAAAATATCCAATTGATTTCAAAAAAATTACACCAAAATATCTTCCGGAGCCTCCGGGAAATGCTTATGAAAGCGGCGGGATTTTCCAATACGTGCTTGTGGATGTAGAAACCAATCCAACTGTTAAGTTATTGGATTTAAGAATAACAGAAACAATCCGTGATATTAATTTAAGAATTAAAGCCAAGGGCTACCCGCCCTATAAAGATCAAATTGCTAAAAATGTGTTTTCTTTGGATTATAAAAAGCTAGGGTATGAGAAGGCCCCTTACGCTGTTAGTCCATTTACAAATCAAAATCTCTCCTTTGTCATAACTGGCAATGCTGAAGTAATTGTGGATTACCGGCCCGACCTTTTTCAGGCCCTTCAAAAGACGGACAAACAGCCAAATCCAGGAGAGGATATCCGCTCAATCCTGGTAAAAGATTCGATGTTTGTTCCTGCCTATTCCTTGCCGTATACTGTTGATGAAACAACAAAGGAGCCTGTATTCCTTGAAAAATAAGATTATCTAGCTCCAGCGCCCAGGAAAAAATGAACTGCATTTTTCCTTTGTTCAAGCCACTTCCGCTTTTAAAAATTGTCATAACCCTTTTCCTATGAAATATATTTTAGGAGAAGGGTTTTTTTGCATAAAAAATTACGATATGGCATTTAGCCCATATCCGTGACTATAGATAGAAACCCTCCATAAATTCAAACGTTCAGACACTACAGATAGTTAATTAAATTGTGGAATTTATAAGAAGGGGGTAAAAATTTTTTTGAAAAGAGTCATAACAGGATAGGACAACGTCATAAACATATACTGTCCAAAAATACCTAAATGGATGAAATTATCCCACTTTACTCAATGATCGGGAGGGGATCACTTGGAAAAGGTCGACTTATTTAAAGATATTGCCGAAAGAACAGGCGGCGATATTTATTTAGGAGTAGTAGGAGCAGTACGAACAGGAAAATCGACGTTTATAAAAAAATTTATGGAGCTCGTTGTTTTACCGAATATACACAGTGAAGCAGAAAGGTCCCGGGCACTCGATGAACTTCCGCAAAGCGCTGCTGGGAAAACCATCATGACAACAGAACCGAAATTTGTACCAAATCAGGCGGCTACTGTTCATGTTGATGAGGGCTTAAATGTGAATATTAGGCTTGTGGACTGCGTCGGCTATACGGTTCCGGGTGCAAAGGGTTATGAAGATGAAAATGGGCCAAGGATGATTAATACTCCATGGTATGAAGAGCCAATCCCATTCCATGAAGCAGCAGAAATTGGCACGAGAAAAGTAATCCAAGAGCATTCCACGATTGGGGTTGTTGTAACAACCGATGGGTCTATTGGCGAAATCCCTAGAAGCAATTACATTGAAGCAGAGGAAAGAGTCATCGAAGAGCTGAAGGAAGTAGGAAAACCATTTATTATGGTGGTAAACAGTGCACAGCCTTACCATCCAAGTACAGAAACATTAAGATCAAGTTTATCTGAAAAGTATGATATTCCTGTCATCGCGATGAGTGTTGAAAGCATGCGGGAAAGTGATGTTCTCAATGTCCTTCGCGAAGCACTCTATGAATTCCCAGTTCTTGAGGTGAATGTAAATCTTCCAAGCTGGGTCATGGTGTTAAGAGAAAATCATTGGCTTCGTGAAAGTTATCAAGAAGCAGTTAAGGAGACGGTAAAAGATATCAAGAGATTAAGAGATGTGGATCGTGTGGTGCAGTCATTCAGTGAGTTTGAATATATTGAAAGAGCTGGGCTCGCCGGGGTTGAAATGGGTTCAGGTATTGCTGAAATCGATTTAATCGCACCTGATGAATTATATGATGATATTTTAAAAGAAATCGTCGGAGTTGAAATTAGAGGTAAAGATCATCTTTTGGAGCTTATGCAGGATTTCGCTCATGCAAAAGGAGAGTACGATCACATTGCCGACGCCTTAAAGATGGTGAAGCAGACTGGATACGGTATTGCCTCTCCTACACTTTCTGATATGAGCCTTGAGGAGCCAGAAATTATTCGCCAGGGTGCCCGCTTTGGAGTGAGATTAAAGGCTGTAGCACCTTCGATTCATATGATAAAAGTCGATGTTGAATCAGAGTTTGCCCCAATTATTGGCACAGAGAAGCAAAGCGAGGAGCTTGTCCGCTACTTAATGCAGGACTTTGAGGATGACCCGCTGTCCATTTGGAACTCAGATATTTTTGGCCGCTCCTTAAGCTCTATTGTCCGCGAAGGAATTCATGCAAAGCTTTCCTTAATGCCGGAAAACGCCAGATATAAATTAAAAGAAACATTAGAAAGAATTATAAACGAAGGATCTGGCGGTCTAATTGCCATCATCCTTTAAGCTGTGGACTCCCAACCTGGAGTCTTTTTTTTGTCTTTGTCTTTGTCTTTGTTAAAGGCAAATCAACAACTTAGTTTATTAGGGCCTCTATTTTTCGCTAAAAATATGGAATATTAGCCCAGTAAAGTAGAATTTTGTAGAACGAAAGAAAAGATTACCATAATTTCATGAAATGTTCTTGCTATGCGGTTTTGATTATGATAATCTTTTAACAGAATTACGTTATAGTGCTTGAAACCTTTATTTCATAAGGTTTTTTATTAAAAAAATAGATTTAAGCCACAAAAAGAGGCTAATTTGTATAACTTTAGTAAGAAAACCTTGCTATGACGTATAGAAATTAGAAAAATTGTTTAGAAATGTAGATAAGTAATCTTATTTACGAATCTTGATAATTTCTTTGGGAGGAGGTGAATGGCATGAACAAGACAGAACTTATTAATGCAGTAGCTGAAGCTAGCGAGCTTTCTAAGAAGGACGCTACAAAAGCAGTTGATGCTGTTTTTGATGCGATTTTAGATGCTTTAAAAAATGGTGATAAAGTCCAATTAATCGGTTTTGGTAACTTTGAAGTACGTGAGCGCGCTGCGCGTAAAGGTCGTAACCCACAAACAGGTGATGAGATCGAAATCGCTGCTAGCAAAGTACCAGCTTTCAAACCAGGTAAAGCGCTTAAAGACGCAGTAAAATAATTACATAAATTTATTGCTTTAAGCGAACGCTTAAGAGCTAAGGTCATGGTGAAATCCCATGGCCTTTTTCTATTTTTTGCTTGAAGTTTACTGATTATGCTAATATGTATTTGTCATTTTATTTTTGACGGATATAGGAGGAATTCAGTATGACAGAAGTGAACCGTGCCCAAATTGAAGAGGCGGTACGTTTGATATTAGAAGCTATTGGTGAAGACCCAAATCGAGAAGGACTGCTTGATACACCTAAACGTGTGGCAAAAATGTATGAAGAAGTATTCAGTGGATTAAACGAGGATCCAAAAGTTCATTTTGAGACTATCTTCAGTGAGGATCACGAAGAGTTAGTTTTGGTGAAAGATATTCCGTTTTATTCAATGTGTGAACACCATTTAGTCCCCTTCTTTGGTAAAGCCCATGTGGCGTATATTCCGAAAAATGGACGTGTTACAGGCTTAAGTAAATTAGCTAGAGCGGTAGAGGCAGTTGCAAAAAGACCACAGCTCCAAGAAAGAATTACAGCCACGATAGCGGACAGCATGATGGAGAAATTAGAACCGCATGGCGTTATGGTTGTAGTGGAAGCAGAGCATATGTGTATGACGATGCGCGGCGTGAAAAAGCCTGGTTCAAAAACTGTTACAACCGCCGTACGTGGAAATCTTGCCGATGATTCCATTGCCCGTTCAGAAGTACTTTCGTTAATTAAATATTAAGTAGTCAAAATTAGGGGTGTTAATGTGGAAAAGCGCAATTCACAAAATAGTGAGTATGTGGTTATTAAGGCGCTTGATGATGGTGTCAGCGTAATCGGTTTAACGCGAGGGTCAGATACAAGATTTCATCATTCAGAGAAGCTTGATAAAGGTGAGGTTTTAATCGCCCAATTTACCGAGCATACTTCGGCAATAAAAATAAGGGGAAATGCAACAATACTTACCCAATATGGCCAAGTAGAAAGCGAAATGAAGAAATAAGCAAGACTATTTCCTATTAATTTGTGAATTCCTGCTCAGTACACGTCTTTTGTGTTATAATCATGTTTGGCTTGTTTTTATAATAAAAAGATTCTTTTTCATACTTTGGGACATGAATTTTACTTTGCGGATAGGAAATAAGAATACATATAGATATATTACTTCGGGGAAGCAAGGGTGATTAGAATGCAAGATATTCAACAAAAATTTACAGTTATTCTAGAGAAGGTTGAAAAAAATGTTTTTGATGCATTCTTGCACAAATATATTAATATTCCGGTGATTGACGAGGATAAGCTGCTTATCCTTATATCTATCATGGACCGTCTGAACCTCTCTTTCAGTGAATTAGAAAACTATGCATTGTCCACCATGTTAATCCAAATCGCCCTTGATACCCATGAACATATTATAAATTCACCTGAGGCCGAAAAAAGCCGTCAGCTCACTGTTTTAGCTGGAGATTATTTTAGTGGTTTATATTATAAGCTTCTCGCGGATTCAGAAGATATTTTGATGATCAAAGCCCTTTCCAAAGGGATTAAAGAAGTAAATGAGCATAAGATATCTGTCTATCATCATGAATCTGAGGGAATTGAAAAGGTAATGGCAAGTATTAAGGTGGTCGAAAGTGCATTACTTGCTAAACTATCTGAATATTTTAAAGTCGATTTGTGGAATGATTTCATTGCTAACCTTTTCTTTTTTAAACGGCTTCTTAAGGAAAAAAGGCATTTTGAACAAAAAGAAGGCTCAGTCTTATTCGATGCTTTGAAAAGAATAATTTTTCCAATGAATGAATTTAAGATTAAAGAATTATCAAATGAGCAGCAAAGGCAGTTATTGAAAATAGTTGATCATTATCTTGAACTTTCAAAAAAAGTCATCGAAAAAGGGCTCCTGCAGCTTCCTTACTTAAATGATTTACTTGAAAAAAGAATTAACATTTTGTTGAACCAGCACAAGCCATATGCCAAAACTTTTGTGGAAGAAGGTTAAATATATGCAGCAATCGAAAGAACAACGAGTTCATAATGTATTTGAAAAAATATCTGACAGCTATGATAAAATGAACTCAGTAATCAGTTTTCAGCAGCACATCAAATGGCGAATGGACACAATGAAGAAAATGAATGTTCAGCCTGGTTCAAAGGCGCTTGATGTTTGCTGCGGCACTGCTGATTGGACGATTGCCTTAGCAGAAGCTGTTGGACCGTCTGGAGAAGTTACTGGCTTGGATTTTAGCCAAAATATGTTGAATGTAGGGATTGAAAAAGTTAAACAACTTAAGTTAAATCAGGTAAAACTTATTCATGGGAATGCGATGGAACTTCCCTTCGAGGATAATAGTTTTGATTATGTGACGATCGGATTTGGTCTAAGAAACGTTCCTGATTACCTTCAGGTTTTAAAAGAAATGTACCGGGTAGTAAAACCAGGGGGAATTGCCGTATGTTTGGAAACATCGCAGCCAACTTTAATCGGGTATAGGCAGCTTTTTTATTTTTACTTTCGCTTTATTATGCCGATATTTGGTAAGTTATTTGCGAAAAGCTACAAAGAATATTCATGGCTCCAGGAGTCAGCACGCGATTTTCCAGGGATGAAAGAGCTTGCACGTATGTTTGAACAGGCAGGCTTTAATGATGTCAATTATAGATCTTACAGCGGCGGTGCAGCTGCAGTTCATATTGGCAAAAAGAAGTAATTTAATTGTACGAAAGACAGGATGAAAAGCTGGGTGAATACAAATGAAATTAAAAATGATGTATTCATTTTTGAATTCGGATATTAACATAATTGAAAAAACGCTGGAAGAGACTATCCAATCAGAGTCTATTCTTTTAAGACAAGCTTCTATGCATACATTACAAGCCGGAGGAAAAAGAATTCGTCCTGTTTTTGTTTTGCTTGCTGGTAAATTTGGTCAATACAATATAGAATTAATGAAAAATGTGGCCGTTGCTCTAGAATTAATTCATATGGCATCCCTTGTTCACGATGATGTCATTGATGACGCTGATATTCGTCGAGGGAAGCCAACCGTTAAATCAAAATGGGATAACAAGACTGCTATGTATACGGGTGACTTTGTGTTTGCACTCGCCCTTGAATTAATGACCAATATTGAAAGACCGTTAGCGCATAAAATATTAGCAGAAACCATAGTTGAAGTAACAGTAGGTGAAATTCAACAAATTAAAGATAAATACCGCTATAATCAAAATATCCGGGATTACCTCCGAAGAATAAAGCGAAAAACAGCGCTGTTAATCGCTTCAAGCTGCCAACTGGGTGCCATCGCAGCAGATGTTGAAGAATCCATCCATCAAAAGCTATTCCAATTTGGCTATTATGTGGGCATGTCCTTTCAGATTACTGATGATATATTGGATTTTACGGCAACTGAAAAGGAATTAGGAAAGCCTGCAGGCAGTGACCTATTACAAGGGAATATTACAGCACCTGCCCTGTATGCGATGGAAAATCACAAGCTTCGCGGTGAAATAGAAAAGGTTAATGAACATATGAGTCCTTCAGATATTGCCCCAATTATTAATCTGATCAAAAAGTCTGGTGCAATTGAAAAATCTATTGCCTTAAGTGATCATTATTTAGATAAGGCATTAGCTATATTAGAAGAGCTGCCAGAAAATAAAGCTAAAAAAACCCTTCGTGATATTGCCAAATTCATTGGGAGGCGGAAATTCTAGCTGACATCAGCTTGCCAAATATTCAAAACAATGATAATATTTTCGTGGATTGTTTTAAGTAACAATCATGATACATAACGAACTAGGAGTGGAATTCATGGAAAAAACATTTTTAATGGTTAAACCAGACGGCGTACAACGTAATTTAATCGGTGAAATCGTTGCGCGCTTTGAAAAAAAGGGTTTCCAATTAGTTGGAGCAAAATTAATGAATATTCCAAACGAACTAGCCGAAGAACATTACGGTGAACACAAGGAACGTCCATTCTTTGGTGAATTAGTTGATTTCATTACATCTGGTCCTGTTTTTGCAATGGTATGGCAGGGTGAAAACGTAATTGCAACTGCCCGCCAAATGATGGGTTCTACAAATCCAAAGGATGCAGCACCTGGTACCATCCGCGGTGATTTTGGACTTACTGTTGGTAAAAATGTTATTCATGGCTCTGATTCACCTGCAAGCGCAGAGCGTGAAATCGGTTTATTCTTTAAAGAAGCTGGATTAGTTGAGTATACAAAATTAGTAAACGAATGGATTTATTAATTTAAATTTGACGGGGCACTTGTATAATTAATACAAGTGCTTTTTTGTATCCGCATACAAAAAATTTATCTCTATTTTCGGAATAGTTCCACTATGTTTATTTCGCTGTATATGTTATATTGATACATAAATCTTTAATGAGTTGAAGGGGGAAAGAGAATGGGAATGAGGTACTTAACCGCTGGTGAATCCCATGGACCACAATTAACGACTATTTTAGAAGGTCTTCCTGCTGGGATGCCATTATTATCCGAGGACATTAATGAGGAGCTTGCTAGAAGACAAAAGGGGTATGGCCGAGGAAGAAGAATGCAAATCGAGAAAGATACCGCCGAAATCGTCTCAGGAGTTCGGCATGGACAAACACTTGGATCACCTATTGCATTAGTCGTTAAAAACAATGACTGGAAGCATTGGACAAATATAATGGGAGCTGAACCATTAGAAGAAGGTCAAGAAGACGAAATTAAACGAAAAGTAACCAGGGCCCGTCCTGGTCATGCGGATTTAAATGGCGCAATTAAATACGGACATCGTGACATGAGGAATGTGCTGGAACGCTCATCTGCGCGCGAAACAACCGTAAGAGTTGCTGCTGGTGCTGTTGCCAAAAAACTACTGTCTTTAGTTGGTGTAAATATCGTTGGACATGTAGTTGAAATTGGCGGAGTTAAAGCCCAAGCTGATGAATCCTTATCAATAGAGACGTTGAAGGAGCGGACCGAAAATTCACCTGTTCGGGTTGCGGACACAAATGTGGAGCAAAAAATGATGAATGCGATTGATAAGGCCAAAAAAAATGGCGACTCAATTGGCGGGGTAGTAGAGGTAATCGTAACAGGCATGCCTGCCGGGGTTGGCAGTTATGTTCATTATGATCGAAAATTGGATGCCAAACTAGCTGGTGCAATCGTAAGTATAAATGCTTTTAAAGGTGTCGAATTCGGTATTGGATTCGAAGCCGCCAGGAAGCCCGGAAGTGAAGTGCATGATGAGATTGGATGGGAAGCAGGACTTGGGTATTACCGCAAAACAAACCGCCTTGGTGGCTTTGAGGGTGGGATGACAACTGGAATGCCAATTGTTGTCCGCGGAGTAATGAAGCCAATCCCAACTCTTTACAAACCGCTTATGAGCGTTGACATCGAAACGAAAGAGCCGTTTGCTGCCAGCATTGAACGATCTGACAGCTGTGCTGTCCCTGCTGCTGCAGTTGTCGCTGAGAGTGTTGTTGCATGGGAGCTGGCAAATGCTCTTATTGAACAATTTTACAGTGATAGATTTGAAACCTTTGCCGATGAAATTAAAAGGCAGCGTGAGTATGCGAGGGAATTTTAATGGAAAAGATACACATCCAAACAGAGTCTAAAAAATATAATGTCTTTGTTGGAGAAGGTGTTAGAAAAGACCTGGAATCATTCATATCCAATCATTTTCCACAATTAACAAGAATATTAATTATGACAGATGAAACTGTGGCCAAGCTTCATCTTGACAAGTTACTCACTACTCTACAATCGTGGGATCCTATCGTTTTTACAGCACCAAGCGGTGAAAAAGCAAAAACATTTGAAGTCTATTATAATGCATTATCTGCTGCCCTTGAAAACCGCCTTGACCGAAAATCGCTTATTTTGTCTCTTGGCGGCGGTGCAGTGGGGGATTTGTCAGGATTTGTGGCTGCATCATTTATGAGGGGAATCCCTTTCATACAAATTCCGACAACTATTTTAGCTCATGATAGTGCAGTGGGCGGAAAAGTTGCTATCAATCATCCACTCGGGAAAAATATGATTGGGGCCTTTCATCAGCCTGAGGCTGTATTTTATGATTTAGAATTTCTTAAAACATTACCAGCACAGGAAATTCGCTCTGGGTTTGCTGAGGTTATTAAACATGCCCTTATTTTTGATGCGGAATTTTATGATTGGCTTCAAAAAAATGTTCATGACTTAAACACACTATCGATTGAACAGCTGTCTGAATGTTTAATAAAAGGGATTAAAATTAAAAATGAATTTGTCAGTCAGGATGAACGTGAAACGGGCGTTCGTGCTTATTTGAATCTAGGCCACACGCTGGGACATGCAATTGAGTCTGAAATGGGTTATGGGAATTTTACTCATGGGGAATCCGTAATGATTGGGATGATTTTTGCAATTAAATTAAGCCAGCAGCTGCTCGGACTATCATTCAATTTAATGGAATTTGTAAATTGGGTAGAAAAGCTTGGGTATGAAACTAAAATCCCTAGTCATTTAAAGTACGATAATTTAATAAATAAGATGAAGCAGGATAAAAAATCTGTCGGCGAAACTATTCGTTTTGTTTTGCTCGAGCATTTGGGGACACCGATTCTTCGTGAAATTTCAGATAAATTATTATTAGAGGAGCTTAAAAGCTTTTAAACAGGGAGGGTTTTTCATGTTCAGAGGGGTGAGAGGAGCGACGACGGTTACAGCTAATACTGAAGAGGCAATTGTTACAGCTACTGAAGAACTTTTGGCTAAAATCATTGAGGTGAATCAAATTCAACCTGATACCGTCGCATCCGTATTTATTTCTACTACAGAGGACGTTACAGCAGCATTTCCTGCAAAGGCCATGAGAAAATTTGAGGGGTGGACCTACGTACCTGTAATGTGTATGAGGGAAATCCCTGTTCCAAACTCGTTAAAAATGTGCATCCGTGTCATGATGCATGTCAATACAAATCAAAATCAGAAAGATATTTTTCATGTTTATTTAAATGAAGCAAAGGTTTTAAGACCTGATCTCGATAATAGTTTGGCATTATAAAAGAAATAACCAAATGGGGTGGATAAATATGAGATGGAAAGAGCAACTACTTACACTGACTCCTTATCAGCCTGGAAGACCAATAGAGTCAGTCAAGAAACAATATAATCTAGATAAAATTGTAAAGCTTGCTTCAAATGAAAATCCGTTTGGATGCTCTAAAAAGGTGCTTCCGTCGCTACAATCGATATCTAACAATTTGGCCATATATCCGGATGGTTATGCAGCAAATTTAAGAGAAGAACTAGCTGCATTTTTAGAAGTGGGTGAGGATGAGCTGATTTTTGGAAATGGTTCAGATAATATCATTCAAATGATTTCAAGGGCCCTCCTGCATCCAAATGCAAGCACAATAATGGCCACTCCGACTTTTTCACAATATAAGCATAATGCAATTATAGAAGGAGCCATTATTAAAGAGATTCCTCTAAAAGATGGTGATCATGATTTAGAAGCAATGATCTCGGCAATTGATGAACAAACAAACGTCATTTGGTTATGTAGTCCTAATAATCCAACAGGTACATACATTCCTGAAAATAAATTAATCTCGTTTTTAGAAAGAGTGCCAAAGCATATTTTAGTGGTTGTTGATGAAGCTTATTATGAATATGTTTCTGCTGATGACTATTATGATTCCATAAGTTTAACACGGAAGTACCAAAATGTTATCGTGCTCCGAACTTTTTCAAAAATTTACGGACTTGCTGCCTTAAGGGTTGGGTACGGTGTTGCACATTCATCAATAATTAAAGCACTAGAACCTGCAAGAGAGCCGTTTAATGTTAACTCTTTAGGCCAGCTGGCAGCAGTTGCTGCAATCAAAGATCAGGAATTTGTTGAGGAATGTAAAGAAAAGAATAGACAGGGCCTTGCTCAATTTTATACGTTTTGTGATGAAAACAAATTGAGTTATTATCCATCACAAACCAACTTTATACTAATTGATTTTAAAGTGGATGGGGACAAGGTTTTTCAATATTTACTAGAAAGAGGATTTATTACTCGTTCAGGTAAAGCCTTAGGGTTTCCAACCTCAGTTAGAATTACGGTTGGCCTTCCTGAACAAAATGAAGGGGTACTAAAAGCACTAAGTAATTTTCTTGCTGAGAATTAACGCAGAACGGCTTTTGGTATAGGGGAGGAATTATTTTTGAATGGCCGTGTATTCGTCATTGGCTTAGGCCTAATTGGGGGTTCCTTGGCTCTTTGTATAAAAAAAGAGCATCCTCAAGCAACCATTATAGGCTTAGACATAAATAGTGAACAAGCAAGACTTGCCAAAATGCTCGGAGTAATAGATGAAATTGCTGCCGATATTGAGGATGGGGCCCATGGCGCTAGTTTGATTATTATTGCAGCCCCAGTAAATGATACTAAAACCATTATTCAATCACTTTCAAAGCTTTCATTAAACCCGGATGTGATTGTAACGGATACAGGAAGCACGAAAAGAAAAATTGTCGAAAATGCCATCAGCTTAAAGAAACAAGGAATTACTTTTATTGGCGGACATCCAATGGCTGGTTCACATAAAAGTGGTGTGTCGGCAGCAAAAGAAATTTTATTTGAAAATGCCTTTTATCTATTAACACCTGGGGAGTATGTTGAAAATTCAAAGGTAATGTTACTTAAAGAGTGGTTAAAGGGAACAAATGCCAAGTTTTTAACGATAACGCCGCAAAATCACGATTACCTTACAGGGATTGTCAGTCATTTTCCCCATATCATTGCTGCCTCAATCGTCCGCCAAACTGAAAAATTGTCGGAAGCAGACAGTCTGATCCCCCGCCTCGCTGCAGGGGGATTTAGAGATATCACCCGTATTGCTTCAAGCAGTCCAGAGATGTGGAAAGACATCCTTTTACACAATCGAGAAAATTTAATTGAACTGTTAAATCAGTGGCAAGATGAAATGGAATGGGTTAAAACGCTATTAGAAAAAGAAAATAGCACTGCCATTTATGATTATTTTTACCAAGCAAAGCAATTCCGTGATGGACTACCTATAAAAGAAAAGGGTGCAATTCCGGCTTTTTACGATTTATATGTAGACGTACCGGATTATCCAGGTATCATTTCCGAAATAACAGGATTTTTAGCAAAAGAAAAGATTAGTATTACAAACATTCGAATCCTTGAAACACGTGAAGATATAAATGGGGTTCTGGTGATTAGTTTTCAAACGGAAGAGGATCGGCAAAGAGCTGAACGCTGTATACGTGTATATTCAGACTACGCCACATCCATCGGTTCCTAATTTATATTAATTAAAAAGGTGATTTCATGAAATCAATAACACTTAATACGAAAATAAATCGGTTAATTGGTGAAATAACTATCCCCGGAGATAAATCCATCTCCCACCGTTCAGTTATGTTTGGTTCCATTGCACACGGTGAGACAAGGATTACTAATTTCCTTCCTGGTGAGGATTGTTTAAGTACGATTTCTTGTTTTCGAAAGCTTGGGGTAACCATTGAAGAAGATGACAACCTGATCCGCATAAGCGGAAATGGATTTGAGGGGCTTACAGAGCCAATAGATGTCTTAGACGTTGGGAACTCTGGTACAACCATTCGTTTATTAATGGGAATATTGGCTGGAAGACCTTTTTTCTCTTCGCTCGTGGGTGACGCTTCTATTGGGAAGCGTCCGATGACAAGGGTTACAGGTCCTTTGGCGGAAATGGGTGCTGTGATTGATGGCCGGAAAAGCGGTTCCTATACTCCCTTATCCATTCGCGGAGGAAAATTAAACCCAATTCAGTACGAGCTTCCGGTTGCAAGCGCCCAGGTTAAATCTGCCCTTATTTTAGCTGGATTACAGGCTGAAGGGGTTACTCAAATAATCGAACCTTCTGAAACTAGGGATCATACTGAAAGAATGATTCGGAAATTTGGCGGAATGATTGATAAGGAGAATAAAATCATAACTGTTAAAGGTGGTCAAAAGCTGACAGGAGCCACGATTCACGTTCCTGGGGATATTTCCTCTGCTGCCTTTTTCTTGGTTGCTGGGGCTATTGTACCAGGCAGTGAAATCGTGCTGAAAAATGTTGGTTTAAACCCAACAAGGACCGGAATTATTGAGGTTTTGAAAAATATGGGTGCTGACTTAGAGATTATTTCAAATGAGAGCGACGCCTTTGAACCAGCAGGTGACCTTGTTATAAGAACCTCAAGTCTAAAAGGAACGGTAATTGAAGGGGATTTAATTCCAAAGCTTATTGATGAAATTCCGATTATTGCCCTCTTGGCAACACAAGCTGAAGGGAAAACAATCATAAAAGACGCGGAGGAACTGAAGGTAAAAGAGACAAATCGTATCGATACCGTTGTAAACGAACTCCAAAAATTAGGTGCATCGATAGAAGCGACAGATGATGGAATGATTATTAACGGTAAATCAAATCTACATGGCGGTACCGTCTCCAGCCATGGTGACCATCGCATAGGTATGATGCTGGCAATTGCAGCGCTAGTCAGTGATGGTGATGTACTCCTTGAAAATCCAGAGGCGATTGCTGTTTCCTACCCTAATTTCTTTGAACATTTAAAAAGCCTAACAAACTAAAAACTGCGTTTACGCAGGTCGGATTGTCGAGAAAAGTTATTTTTCTCGGCAATTTTTATTTTTTCAGAATCAAAAAACCAAATTTATTGATTGTCCCTGCAAATGGTCCTGTTGATTTCCGCTCTTACCTTGCCAAGTGTGTTGCAATCTTTATTTATTTTTTGGCAGCCTGCTCACTTGCATTCTTTAATCCCCGTAACCGATGTCCATTATCATCACTGTAATAAGGACCAATCTTTTCTAGAAGAAACGAAAGATCAAAATATCAATCAAACGAAAGAGATGGTCACCGGGTACCAATTCAATAATGGATACAAATTCCTATTCACTTTGGCTAGACTCTTTTGGCTTAAACATTGATTTCACCAATCAATCTAATTATTTGTAAGGTGAGTTGAAAGTCTTTATTAAAAACACTCTGTTGATTGGCGCGGAAGGCACGAAGACTCCTACGGGAGTACGGGGCAGGGGAGACCCCGCATGCGCCAAAGCGCCGAGGAGGCTCCCCGGCACGCCCCCGGAAAGCGAAGTGCCTGGAGCGCCAATCAACAGACCTGTTTAAAACATATATACAATAACGTTGTAACGAATTATTATGCGGTGCATTGATAGGGTGAATGAATAAAATAATAGGCTGCTAAGGGTTTTTCAACAGCCTGAGGTGCATTTACGGCAGTCTTTTTTTGAATGTCATAGTTTTAAGAATTTTCGCATAGCTTGTCTTAAGAGAATATTAAAGGGTGGGTGGACAATGTATATCATTGAAAATGCCAATATCCTTAAAGGCAAGCGGTTAACAACCTGTTCGCTCATCATTAGGGAAGACCGTATCGAGTCAATTCAAAGCAGTTCCAAGCATTATCGTTTGATGAAAATGAATGCTGAACCGTATATCATGACCCCCTCTTTTGTCCTGTTAAATTCTAAAATTTCACCTAATACTTCCTTTCGGGATTTGAAAACGATGATAATGGACCGATTCTTATTAAAAGGATGCACCACTCTAATTACATTTGTTCAGGTTTCCTTTGAAACTGAAATAATTGAAAAAATCAAAGAAATAAAGATGACATTACTCAGCAGCCCAATTGACTTTGTCATTGCGGTAAAAATCCCAGTTCGTCTTTTAACACCGTCATTTATACGAAAATGTAAAAAAGAAAAAGTACCTGCCATTTTTGTTGAAATTAAAGATCCAGAGGAGTTGGCCAATATACCATGGGGATGGATTAGGGAAGCCTTGTTTCCATTTAATAGTCCATTAATTCCAATAATTTCTACGTCAAAGAAGAAGGAAGCTGGCTTCACTTTGTCGAAATGGAAAGGTATCATGGAAAATGAAAAAATTTCCGCTTTTTACGAAGAACTAAAAGAAGACCAACCACTTTCAATCACCGTATTAAATCATTTAGGACTCTATCCCCATATGGCAAGTCTTATGAATGGCACAGAATTAAGCTATAATTTATATGTAAAGGGAAGAGGAATCATGAATGTTGATGAACTAAATTTATTTCATTATCATGGTGATAGACTTGTAGTTACAGTTCACAAAGGAAAGGTTGTTCGGTCTGGGGATGAGGTTTTATTTAAACCAGGTTATGGAGAACATGTGAAGGTGCGAAACCCAGCTTATTTTTCTTTGTAAATTTAGGGGAAGAGGTAGAAGTCAATGGACAGAGTTAATAAAATTATTTCCATGTTAGAAAACGGCCAACATAATGAGGCCTTAAATGAATATAATGTTTTACTACAAAGCGGCCAGCCTGATGAAAAATATCTTCTAAGTGAAGAATTGTATCAATATGGTTTTCTGGATGAAGCCAAGGCTCTTGTTGAGAACCTGTTAGAAATGTACCCTGAGGAGGGGGAACTGCTTGTTCTATTAGGTGAGATTCTAATTGAAGCGGGGGAAGAGGAAGAAGCCATTCTCATGCTAGAGAAAATTTCAGAACAAGATGCTAATTTTGGGCAGTCATTACTTCTATTGGCGGACCTTTATCAAGTCCAAGGTTTATATGAAGTCTGTGAAAATAAGCTTCTCAAGGCTAAGGAAATATTGCCTAATGAAATCATTATCGATTTTGCCCTGGGCGAGCTTTATAGTGAACAAGGCGAAATACGAAAGGCCATGGCTGCTTATGAAAAAGTTTTAACAGAAGAAAGTGAGATTGCCGGAGTCAATATTCACCAGAGAATGGCAGACCTTTTAAGTGCTTCTGGCGTCTTTGAAGAAGCGTTAATCTATTATGACAAAGCGCTTGATGAAAAGTTAGAAATTAACACATTATTTGGCTATGCTTTTACTGCACTGCAGGCAGGTTATAACCGAACTGCTATTGAAAAGTTCAATGAATTGAAAGAACTTGACCCAGAATATCATTCACTTTACCTCCACCTTGCCATGGCATATGAGCGGGAAGAAGAGCTTGAAAATAGCATACGTGCAATTAAAGAAGGCATTAAACAAGATGAATTTAATAAAGAATTATTTTTCTATGGCGGCAAAATATCTATTAAGCTTGGAAAGTCTGCTGAGGCAGAACAGCTGTTTCGCGAGGCAATAGCCTTAGATCCTGGCTTTACCGAGGCTGCTTTAACCTTAAATAAGCTTTTTTTTCAACAAGAACGACATGAGGATGTTTTGGATTTAATTTCGGCACTTGACATTGCTGAGGATGAGGAACCCCAATTTTTATGGGATTCTGCCCTCGCTTTAGAGAAATTAGAGAAATTTTCATCCGCATTAGACAAATATGAAAGTGCATATACTTTTTTTAAGAACAATGAGGCATTTTTACAAGATTACGGATATTTTTTAGTTGAGGAAGGAAAATCAGACCGCGCTGCCGAAATTTTTAAACAGCTGCTAATTAAGGATCCTACCAATTTTGAATACCTTGACTTGGTTGAACGTTTAACTGATTTTAAAGAATAAGCTGTGTTAAAGGACATTGTTGATTTTTGAAACTCTGGTAATTTGAGCGGAAGGCGCGAGACTCCTCCGGGAGTACGGGGCAGGGGGGACCCCACTGGCGCTTTAGCGCCTGGAGCGAAAATCAACAGCAAAGTCTAACACAGCCAAAAATTAAAAAAGCTGAATTTGCAGAGGAGGGAAACTATCATGGCAACCCCTGTTTCTGTCAACGAGAAAAAGGACTTTATACGATGGTTTTTAAATCATTATCAACTAAAGAGAAGAGAATGTGTTTGGATTCTAAATTATTTAATGAGCCACGATCAACTAATGGAAAAGGTTCATTTTGTTGAGCAAGCACAGTATTGTCCACGAGGTTTGATTATGTCTACCCATTGTGTAGATAAAGTACCGTTTCGCTTTTATAAGGAAAATGTCATGACGACTGATGCTGAAAAATCCTTTCATGATATTCGGCTTAACCGGGACGAAGATATTTTTATTCAATTAAACTTCCATGCCTCAAATCAAGCACACCAGTATGCAGCGGTTCTTGAAGAAAATCCATTTGTTCCAAAACACCTGCAGGTTAATGAGAAAGATGGAATAATTGCTGAACAGCTGCTGCAAAACAGTATTGAACGCTTTCAACGTGAAAAGCTTCTCCAATTGATTGATGAAGCACTAGATAAACAAGATCGCCAAGCGTTTAAAATGTTAACTGAAAAATTAAATATACTAAATCAGTCTGAACCAAAAGGAAGTCTGCGTTAAAGCAGGCTTCTTTTTTCTTTTGCTATTTTATAATGTAATGTTGATTATGAAACAATGTTGATTGTAGCGGAAAGCGAAGCGCCTGGAGCGCAAAACAACATTCAAGTCCAAAGCCTTTTCTTTTGCATCTTTATTATTTTATTGTTTTTGGAGAAAATGATAATATAGGAATAGTGAATTCTTAAAGGTTGGTGCACACTATGAAATGGATACCTCAAGAGGTAGAGACCTACTTGAATGCAAAAGAGTATGTCGATACCGCAGTTGTCCCTTTATATTCGGTTTCAGTTGGGGGTGAAATGAAGCAATCTGCTGCAGCTGCAGAATTTATCACATTATTAACAACTCATTTAGAAAGACAATTTACGGGAAGAATAGTCTTGTTTCCGCCATTTACATACTTAAAAAATGATCGTACCGAAAAAGTATTTAATGAACTGCTTAATTGGGAGTCCAGCATTTTTCAGAGTGAATTCAAACACGTATTTTATATAACCTCTGAAATTGATTGGAGAGAAAGTTTGGAAAAATTAAAGGGATCGTTAATTTGGCTTCCGGCCATACCGCTTGACCAAATGAGTGATTCGCAAAAATTAACGATTATCGACAGTCAAGTCAAACAGCTATTAACTCTCTTTACGCAAAAATGGCATGAAAATATGTAAAACTATCCAGATTATATGTTTTTAAAATAGTATGATATTGACCTTGCCTGCAGATTGATATATCATTGTTATGTCCTAGTTTTATATGTGTTTAATTTTTGTCCGCTGGACTTAAATTCGTTAATAGAGGGGGGATAAGCATGAGTAAAGAGCGCGTTTCAAGACGTCAATTCTTAAGTTATACTTTAACAGGTGTAGGCGGTTTCATGGCAGCTGGAATGTTGATGCCAATGGTAAGATTTGCAGTTGATCCAGTATTGAAGACTGAAGGTGCCGGAAATTTTATCGCAACAAAGCAAAAGGTTTCTGAAATAACCGATGAACCAGTAAGGGTTGACTTCACCTTCAAGCAAAAAGATGCATGGTATGAGTCCGAAGTAACCAATACTGCTTGGGTTTATAAGAATGGGGACAAGATTGTTGCCCTATCACCAACTTGTAAACATTTAGGCTGTACGGTTAACTGGAATACGGACAAGGAGCATCCAAACCAATTCTTCTGTCCATGCCACTATGGCCGTTACACGAAGGATGGTACAAACGTTAAGGGTACACCACCACTTCACCCGCTTGATGTATATCCATACAAAGAAAAAGACGGTTTCCTATATCTAGGAAAAGCTGAACCACGGAAGGAGGCGTAATCATTGTTAAACAAAATTTACGATTGGGTAGATGAACGTTTAGATATTACGCCGCTGTGGCGCGATATCGCAGACCATGAAGTACCTGAGCATGTTAACCCAGCGCATCATTTTTCAGCGTTTGTTTATTGCTTTGGCGGTCTGACATTTTTTGTTACAGTTATTCAAATTCTCTCCGGTATGTTTTTAACCATGTATTATGTGCCGGATATTAAAAATGCATGGGAGTCCGTTTATTACCTTCAAAATGAAGTAGCATTTGGACAAATCGTACGTGGAATGCATCACTGGGGAGCCAGCTTAGTACTTGTAATGATGTTTTTACATACATTGCGCGTGTTTTTCCAAGGTGCCTATAAAAAGCCGCGTGAGCTTAACTGGGTTGTCGGAGTACTTATTTTCTTCGTCATGCTGGGCTTAGGTTTTACAGGCTACTTATTACCTTGGGATATGAAAGCGTTGTTTGCAACAAAAGTAGGTCTGCAAATTGCTGAAGCAACTCCGTTTATTGGTAGCTATGTTAAAGTTCTACTTGCTGGACATGAACATATAGTTGGTGCACAAACGTTAACCCGATTCTTTGCGATTCACGTGTTCTTCCTGCCAGGTGTTCTGCTTGGTCTAATGGGAGCTCACTTTATCATGATTCGCAGACAAGGTATCTCAGGACCTCTTTAAAAATTTATTAGCTGAAATTGTAATTTTATCTTATTTTTACGGAAAAAGGAGGGGATTGCTCAATGCATCGCGGTAAAGGTATGAAGTTCGTTGGTGACTCACGTGTGTTAGCACCTGAAGCACGAAAACCGAAACTTCCAAAAGATTACTCAGAATATCCTGGTAAAACAGAAGCATTCTGGCCTAACTTCCTTTTGAAAGAATGGATGGTAGGAGCAGTATTTCTAGTTGGTTATCTATGTTTAACCGTTGCTCATCCGGCTCCGCTTGAAAGGATTGCGGATCCAACTGATACAGGTTATATTCCATTACCAGACTGGTATTTCTTATTTTTGTATCAATTGCTAAAATATACATTTGCATCCGGGCCGTACACGGTAATTGGGGCAATGATTATCCCTGGACTTGCTTTTGGAGGATTACTATTGGCACCGTTTCTTGATCGTGGACCGGAACGCCGCCCATTAAAGCGTCCGATCGCAACTGGTGCTATGCTTTTGGCGTTAGCTGCTACTGTCTATTTAACTTGGGAATCTGTTGCAACACATGACTGGGCTGCTGCAGAACGTCAAGGAAAAATTGTTGAAAAAGTCGACATTGATAAGTCTAGCGCTGGATACAAAATCGCTAGTGCAAATACCTGTATTACATGTCACGGCGATAGTTTCCAAGGTGGTGCTGGTGCCCCGACACTCATTGGTACAGGCTTATCTGCTGCTGAAGTAGCTAAGATTGCTAAAGAAGGTAAAGGCGGCAAAATGCCACCAGGAATTTTCAAAGGTACAGACGAAGAGTTAAAGACGCTTTCTGAATTCATCTCAGGCCTTGGTAAAAAATAATAAAGATTGAAAAGCTGACGATTTTCGTCAGCTTTTTTCTTAATTAGTGAAATGGGGAATCATTGTGCGCTGGATTTATCCTTTTTTAGCAAATCGAAATGTATTATTACTTTTACTAGTCATTAATATTGCTGGAACTATTTATGGATATTACTGGTATGGATGGCAGCTTAAAGAAACACCAGCGAAATTTCTCTTGTTTGTACCGGACAGCCCAACTGCAAGCTTATTTTTTGTTTTTGTCCTTATAGCTTTTTTAATGAGGAAAAATTGGCCTTTAGTAGAATCACTTGCCATAGTAACGCTTTTTAAATATGGAATCTGGGCTGTTGTGATGAACATCCTTGTGTTTTTTGTCCAAGGGGAGCTGGATTTTGTTGGCTATATGTTGATTTTCTCCCATTTTGCCATGGCGGTACAGGGATTATTATATGCTCCGTTTTATCGGTTTAAATGGTGGCATCTGATTGTAACAGCGATATGGACCTTACATAATGATGTTATTGACTATGTTTTTTTCATGCTGCCCAGCTACCATATGCTTGATCAATATATCCCTCAAATTGGATATTTTACCTTTTGGCTTTCGATCTTGTCTATTGGCATTGCCTATTATTTAAGTATCCGGGCTAATCGTTTTCAACTCGATATAAAATAGTTTGGCATCACAGGTCTAACCTTGTCCAACCCTTCATACATTTTAATTAGTAACGAAAGGGGGGACAAGAATTGAAAATAAAATGGTTTGTCATTTTAGCAATTATCATGATGCTCACTCCCATATCAGTTCAAGCAAAACAGCAATCGCCAATGGAGAAGCTTGATGATATTTCCGATGAAGCTCTCCAAATGGTGAAGTTTCATAGATACGAAGATGCTAAAAAATTGCTTGATTATTTTTCAGATCAGTTCACTAGTATTACTGGTAATGAGCAGCCCTTAACCATGGATGAGGTTAGAATTGTTCATACCTCCCATGACGAGGCAATGGAAGCTGCTGTAAGCCCAAATATGAAATATGAAGAAAGAATAAATAAACTTACGAAATTCCGTCTTGTCATTGATGCAATTGCCACAAGTCATCAACCATTATGGACAGAAATGGAAGACCAAATTATGACCGCTTTTCATCAAGCAAAGGATGCGGCCCTAAATGGTGATTCTGCTCATTTCCATTCAAATTTTAATTCGTTTTTATCCTTGTATAATGTTATCTATCCAAGTATGAAAATTGATGTACCAGTAGAAAATATTCAAAGAATAGATGCCCGAATAAATTTTATTGATGAATACAGGTCACAGGTTGTAAAGGATCACAAAAGCAGACAGGAACTGGATGCCCTCGATACAGATTTAAAGAACCTTTTTGCCAATTTGGAAGAGGATGAGGCAGACCCTTCTTTATGGTGGGTGATTATATCAACCGGTAGCATCATTATCATGACTTTATCGTATGTTGGCTGGAGAAAGTATCAAGGTGAAAAAGGGATGAAAAAAGACCGTTCAAGAGATTTAAAGGATTGATGAGTCTAATCGGCAGTTTCTATTACAAGACCGGCACCAAGAGCTGATTGGAGGTTCTATATGTCATTTCTATTATATTTTATTATTATTGCATTGATCCCATTATGGGCCCAGATGAGGGTTAAAAGTACCTTTGCTAAATATTCTCGAGTTGCGTCCTCTTCCTATCGCCGTGGCGCTGAGGTTGCAAGGGAAATTTTGAATGCCAATGGGCTTTATAATGTTGGTGTTGAAGAAGGTAGAGGTTTTTTAAGTGACCACTATGACCCAAGGTCGAAAACAGTCCGCCTTTCTCCTGAAAATTACCATGGTCATTCGATTGCAGCGGCTGCCGTGGCCGCCCATGAATGCGGACATGCGATACAGGATGCAAAGGGATACACGTTCCTGCGTTTTCGCCATGCATTGGTTCCTGTCGCGAACCTTGGTTCGAATGCTTCATGGATCCTTATTATGATAGGGATACTCTTTCATTTTAGCGGCATGCTGCTATTGGGGATTATTTTCATGGGAGCAGCAGTCCTTTTTCAACTTATCACATTACCTGTAGAATTCAATGCTTCTAATCGTGCGCTGGACCAAATTGCTGCGCTCAGGCTAATTGGTCATGGAGAAGAGAGAGAAGCTAAAAAGGTTTTAAATGCCGCAGCTCTGACATATGTAGCTGCTGCTGCCGTAGCTGTTTTGGAATTACTTAGATTGGTTTTTATTTTTACAGGTATGAATAGGAACGACGATTAAAAAGCAATGTCCTTGGCGGGGACATTGCTTTTATGTTTGAATTGGTTTTTTGTTTTCGTCTAGTGTAAAGCCTTCACCAAGGACATCATGAACAATGGAAATTGATACAAAGGCATGGGGATCTACTGTAGTAACCAAATTTTTCAAACGGATCAGTTCACTTTTCGCTACTACACAATATAATACGTCACGTTCACTTTTTGTATACGATCCATATCCTCTTAGGGCCGTTACCCCGCGTTCCATTTCATCCATTATTTTTTTTGCGACTTCCTCATTTTTTTCTGAAATAATCATCGCACCTCTTGCAGAATAGGCTCCTTCTACGATAAAGTCAATTACTCTTGCCCCAACAAAAACGGCAACAAGTGTATACATAGCTTGTTTATAGTTTAAATATGTAAGCAGTGATAAGCCAATGACACAGACATCAAACATGAACATCGTTTTCCCCATATTCCAGCCGGCATATTTTTGAACAAGCCTTGCGATAATATCCACGCCGCCTGTAGTACCGCCAAAGCGAAAGATAATCCCCAACCCAATACCAGCAAAAACTCCTGCAAATAATGCTGCCAAGGTTAAATCACTTTTCAATGGCATTTCAAGAGAATACCGTTGGAAAATCCAAAGAAATATGGAGACCCCGACTGTTCCAATGATCGTATATAAAAAAACATTTCGTCCCAGCAGCTTCCATCCAATAATAAATAAAGGAATATTTAACAGCAGGTTTGTATAAGATGGGTCTAATTTCCACAGGAAATAAAGTAGAAGGGTTATCCCTGTGAATCCGCCTTCTGCCAGCTTATTTTGCATATTAAAATTTACAAGTCCAAATGAAAAAATGGCTGCCCCTAATAGAATAAACAATATATTTTTGAATTTAAGGCCTAATACCATACACATACCTCCTCTTCCATAATTTTCTCTATCATCGCGGTTTTTATTATAGCGAATAAAGTAAACTGGAGCAATCTAAACAGTAAAGTGAACGCTTTAAACGAAAACATTTGTAAAACAGTCTTTTTTTAGCTAACATGAAAAATATGATAGCAATGAGGTGAAGATAAATGGACAAAGGGAAATCTATGAAAGACCTTCAACATGAGGTCGATACATACATTGGACAATTTAAAGAAGGTTATTTCAGTCCCCTCGCCATGCTTGCAAGACTAACGGAGGAACTTGGCGAGTTAGCAAGGGAAATAAACCATACTTTCGGTGAGAAACCAAAGAAATCAACAGAAGCTGAAAAAGCAATTGAAGAAGAGCTGGGCGATCTGTTGTTTGTAATTATTTGTCTTGCGAATTCTTTAAATATTGATCTTGAAGAGGCCCACGATTATGTTATGAACAAGTTTAATACGAGAGATAAAAACAGATGGACGAGAATTAATGAGGAAATGAGGAATGAGTCTGATGAATAACATCCGAATCGTTATTGCCGGTCCGCGCGGCCGCATGGGCAGTGAAGCAGTCAATCTAGTATCCACAACGGAACACTTTACATTAGTTGCAGTGGTTGACCATAAATACGATGGGATTATGTTAAGTGATATTGATGGCTTTCAATCGATACATAATGTACCTGTATATCGGGACATCGAAAAATGTCTGCAAAATGTAGAGGCAGATGTATTAATAGATTTAACAACACCAGAAGTAGGTATGCACCACACAACAACTGCTCTAGCGTATAATGTTCGTCCTGTGGTTGGGACAACAGGTTTTACAAAAAATGATTTAGAAGAGCTGGAACGCATTTGTCAGGAAAAAGATTTGGGTTGTATTATTGCCCCAAACTTTGCGATTGGCGCCATACTGATGATGAAATTTTCACAAATGGCTGCTAAATATTTTAACGACGTTGAAATAATTGAATTGCATCATGACAAGAAACTTGATGCTCCGTCTGGTACGGCAGTAAAAACAGCGGAAATGATATCTTCTGTTAGAGAAAAAAAACAGCAAGGTCATCCAAATGAAAAAGAAACTATAAACGGTGCAAGAGGTGCTGATTATGACGGTATGCATATCCATTCAGTCCGATTGCCAGGGTTAATCGCCCATCAGCAGGTTTTATTTGGAGCAGATGGACAAACCTTAACAATTCGTCATGATTCATATAACAGAGCTTCTTTTATGTCAGGAGTGAAGGTGGCTGTCGAAACAGTCATGAAACAAAATCATTTTGTTTATGGTCTTGAAAATATTTTAGATTAGGAGACAAATTATGAATATTGCTTTAATTGCTCATGATAAAAAAAAGAACGACTTGGTACAATTTGCCACCGCCTACCAGACCATTTTTGCCAAGCACACATTGTTCGCGACCGGAACGACAGGTTCAAGAATCAGTGAAGCTACAGGACTTCCAATTACCCGGTTTCAGTCAGGGCCGCTAGGAGGCGATCAGGAAATTGGGGCGATGATTGCCAAAAATCAAATGGATGCTGTGTTCTTTTTCCGGGATCCGCTGACTTCACAGCCTCATGAACCAGATGTTACCGCACTTGTCCGTTTATGTGATGTGTATTCTATACCTCTTGCTACCAATATGGGGACGGCTGAACTATTAATTAGGGGGTTAGAGGAAGGGTTAATAGATTGGAGAAATATCGTCAAAGAAAATGGTGGAAGCAATGGAAAATAAGAAGCTGCATGTTTTGGCATTTGGAGCCCATGCTGATGACGTTGAAATCGGCATGGGGGGTACGATTGCTAAACTAGCATCTGAAGGTAAACGAATAGGCATATGTGATTTAACAGATGCAGATCTTTCTTCCAACGGGAACGTAACCTTAAGAAAAGAGGAAGCAGCACAAGCGGCAGAAATACTGGGCGTAGAGTTCCGAACTTCATTGGGATTTCCGGATCGGGGCTTATTCCAGAAGGAACAATACATACGTGAAATTGCTGGATTAATTAGAGCATACCAGCCTCAACTTGTCTTTGCACCCTATTTTGAGGACCGGCATCCCGATCACGGGAATTGCGCCCGCCTTGTCGAGGAAGCGGTTTTCTCAGCCGGAATTAAAAAATACCAGACAGATAGAGAAAATATGCCCCACCGCGTGGAAAGGGTTTATTTTTATATGATTAATGGTTTCCATAATCCGGAATTTACGATTGATATCTCAAGATTTATGGATAAAAAGCTTTCAGCTTTACGAGCCTATAAAAGTCAATTTGAAAAAACGGACGATAGCGTCGATACACCTTTGGTGAACGGTTATATTGAAACAGTAGAGGCTAGAGAAAGAATGTTTGGCAAGCTGGTAGGCGTAAATTATGCTGAAGGCTTCAAAACGAAAGTTCCTATCCTTTTGAATCGTGATTTGATAGGAGAATAAACGATGAAGAAACTAAAAATTGGAATAACCTGCTATCCAACTGTTGGCGGTTCAGGTGTTGTTGCAACCGAACTTGGGAAAATGCTTGCGGAAAAAGGGCATGAAATTCATTTTATCTCTTCGAGTATTCCCTTTCGATTAAATAAAATGTACCACAATATATACTACCATCAAGTAGAAGTAAACCAATATTCCGTTTTCCAATACCCCCCTTATGATATTGCACTTGCTAGCAAGATGGCTGAAGTGGCAAATCGTGAGAATTTGGATATCTTACATGTTCATTACGCCATTCCTCACGCCGTTTGTGCTATTTTAGCCAAACAAATGTCTGGAAGAGATCTTAAAATTGTTACAACTTTACATGGAACGGATATTACGGTTTTAGGATATGACCCCTCACTTGCCGATCCAATTAAATTTGGTATTGAAAAATCGGATTCGGTCACAGCTGTTTCAAAAGCTCTTGTAAATCAAACATATGAACTTATTAATCCTGATAAACCAATTGAAACGGTTTATAATTTTATTGACGAACGAATCTATCAAAAAACCAATGCTGACATTTTAAAGTGTGAATTTGAAATAAAGCAAGAAGAAAAGGTCATTATTCATGTTTCGAATTTCCGGGCTGTTAAAAGGGTGCAGGATGTCATAAAAACCTTCGCTAAAATTTCAGCGTCAATGCCTGCTAAATTATTGCTGGTCGGAGATGGGCCGGAAATGACAATAGTTTGCAAACTAGTCAGGAAGTTAGGAATTGAGGACCAAGTTATTTTCCTTGGCAAGCAAGAGAATCTTGAGGAATTGTACTCGATTAGTGATTTAATGCTTCTTTTATCGGAAAAGGAAAGCTTTGGCCTAGTTGCTTTAGAGGCGATGGCTTGTGGTGTGCCTTGTATTGGAACCAATGTGGGCGGATTACCGGAAGTTATTAATCATGGTGAAACTGGGTATATTTGTGAGGTAGGAGATATTGAAGATATTGCTGCAAAAGCGATTGCCTTATTAAAGGATACCAAACTCCATGAACAATTATCCAATCGGTCAGTTGAAACCGCAACAACAAAATTTAAAGCGGACAACATCGTAGAACAGTATGAACAAATATACTTTAAGCTGCTGAATTAAGGTGAAGGAAATGATTGAACCATTTTTATCTGCCGTTCCAGTATTAATGAGATTGGAAGATGCGGGTTATGAAGCTTACTTTGTTGGGGGATCGGTTAGGGATTTACTTCTAAATAAACAAATTAGTGATGTCGATATCGCTACATCCGCGACACCGGAAGAAGTGAAAAGGGTCTTCTCAAGAACTGTCGATGTTGGGATCGAGCATGGAACTGTCCTTGTTTTATTTAATAATGAATCGTATGAAATTACCACCTTCAGAACAGAAGCTGAATATTTGGATTTTCGAAGGCCAAAAGAGGTTGCGTTTATCCGGAGCCTAAAAGAAGATCTGCAGAGAAGAGATTTTACGATGAATGCTATGGCGATGGACCGGCAGGGCAAATTAATTGACCCTTTTAATGGCCGGCTGGCAATAGACGAAAAGGTCATTCAAACTGTCGGTTCAGCTATGGAGCGGTTTCAGGAAGATGCATTAAGGATGATGAGAGCTGTCCGCTTTGTCAGCCAGCTCTCTTTTACGATGGAAAGTCATACCGTTACCGCGTTAACAAAATTGATTCCCTTACTTGACAACATTGCTGTGGAACGAAAAAGAACAGAATTTGAAAAACTTCTAGTCGGCGAAAATCGAAAAAAAGCATTCGGCATCTTGATCGATACTGAATTATATTCTTATTTGCCGGGCCTTAAAAATCAAAAGAAGTATTTAGAGCTTTTATTAACCTATCAATGTGAAAAACTGAATGTAAAAGAAATGTGGTCGTTACTTCTATTCTGTTTGGAGTTAAAAAATAAAGACGTCGATTCTTTTTTAAGAGGCTGGCGACTGCCGGTTAAAGAGGTTAGGGATATTCAAATAACCTTAGCATTCCTAGCTAAAAGACTTGAACAGGAATGGACGGTTTATGATTTGTATTCTGCAGGGTCGGATACCATTCAATCAGTAGAGAAGCTTTATCTAGTTTTAAAAGGAATAGAAGAAATAGAGTCGATTCATTATTGGCTGAATGTTTATCAGGGTCTGCCAATAAAAGAGCGTTCAGAAATGAATGTAACAGGTAATGACCTAATGCAGTGGTTCGATATAAGTGGAGGACCTTGGTTGAAGGAAACCCTTTTGGAAATTGAACATGCAATTTTAATAGGAAAAGTAGCGAATAATCATCAACAAATTAAGGAGTGGCTTGTAGAGTGCAGTCAGAATTAAGAAAGGAACTGCTTGATGCTTTTACAAATTCTGGGGAAGATTACTTATCAGGGCAGCATCTAGCTGATTTAATTGGCTGTTCCAGGACGGCAGTCTGGAAGCATATTGAGGAATTGAGGAAAGAGGGCTTTGAATTAGAAGCTGTCAGAAAGAAAGGGTATCGGATTGTAAAAACACCCGAAAAAATAACTGCTGATGAAATTAGACTGGGTTTAACAACGGATTTTATTGGACGGAACATTCATTATGAGGAAAGTGTAGAATCGACACAAAAGATTGCCCACCGATTTGCGTCTGAGGAAGTACCTGAGGGTACCGTCATCATTGCTGAAGAGCAAAGGTCTGGAAAGGGAAGAATGAACCGTAAATGGCATTCACCAAAATATACCGGTATTTGGATGAGCGTTATCCTTCGCCCTAATATCCCTTTGACAAAAACACCGCAGTTAACCCTTTTATCGGCGGTTGCCATTGTTCAGGCAATTGAAGAATTTACCGGACTTACTCCTGAAATAAAGTGGCCCAATGATATTTTAATTAATGGGAAAAAAGTGACAGGTATCTTAACAGAATTACAGGCCGAAGCCGACCGGGTTCATTCGATCATCGTTGGTATTGGGATTAATGTAAACCAAAAGAAAGAAGATTTCCCAGCTGAACTACATGAAACGGCCAGCTCCCTTTATATTGAAAAAGACGAACCAATCTCCAGGGCCGGTTTAATCAAAAGTATCTTTAAACACTTCGAGAAATTATATTTACTTTATTTAGAAGAAGGTTTCCTTCCAATCAAGCTGCTTTGGGAAAGCTATGCAATCAGCATTGGGAAAATTCTAAAGGCGAGGACCTTGACAAATGTAATAGAAGGAAAGGCTTTAGGAATTACTGATGAGGGTGTATTAATGCTCGAAGATAAGTTAGGTACGATTCATCATGTATACTCTGCTGATATTGAGCTTTAAACAGTTCGATTATTATAAATATCCTTGTACACTTTTTAAATAATTTGTTATAATTTCTTTGGGCAGTATCCTACGGAACTGCACCTTTTATGTCATACTAAAATTAAAAAGGTATCTGCCTAGATCCGTAGTACGGACCGGGACAGAGGGATGGAACAGTAATAAGAGTAACGTAGATCCTCTGCCTTCAGAAGGATCTTTTTATTTGCTCTTTAACTGTGTTTTATCACCTCTCCCAATTAAAAGGAGGGAATAAGGATGAAGCAAACAACAGATTTCTTAAAAATGAAGGAAAATCACGAAAAGATTGTTATGTTAACGGCTTATGATTATCCGTCTGCCAAACAAGCAGAACAGGGAGGAGTCGACCTTATTTTAGTTGGTGATTCACTTGGTATGGTGGTGTTGGGTTATGATTCCACTGTCCCAGTAACACTAGAAGACATGATTCATCACACAAAAGCTGTTAAACGTGGTGCAAAAGATACCTTTATTGTGGCGGATTTGCCTTTTTTAACTTACCATTTATCGGTTCGAGATACATTAATAAATGCTGGACGACTCATTCAGGAAACGGGAGCCCATGCTGTAAAACTCGAAGGGGCTGATGATGTTCTGGAGAAAATCTCTGCACTTACTAAAGCAGGGATACCTGTCTGTGCTCACCTAGGACTAACCCCGCAATCGGTCGGTGTTTTAGGCGGGTATAAGGTACAAGGTAAAGATGCCGTGGCGGCTAAGAAATTACTGGATGATGCTATCAAATGCGAAGAAGCAGGCGCTTTTGCTGTTGTGCTGGAATGTGTTCCGAAGCAGTTGGCTGATGAAGTAACAAGGGCGTTATCCATACCGGTAATTGGCATAGGAGCAGGTATTGATGTTGACGGCCAAGTTCTTGTCTATCATGATATTTTAGGCTATGGTGTTGAGCGTGTTCCAAAGTTTGTGAAACAATATCATTCAGTGAATCCTTTTATGCTTGAATCTATTCAAGCATATGTGTCTGAAGTAAAAAATAAACAATTTCCTGAAGATAAACACTCCTTTACCATGAAGGAAACGGAACTAAAGGTTTTATACGGAGGTAAAGAATGAAGGTCGTAACAACCATCCAGGAAATGCAATCTGAAATACGGCAACAGAAGGAAAAAGGACTTTCAATTGGCTTTGTTCCCACAATGGGATTTCTGCATGAAGGTCATTTAACATTGTTAAATAAGGCACGCAAGGAAAATGATATCGTGGTATTAAGTATTTTTGTCAATCCTTTGCAGTTTGGCCCAAAAGAGGATTTTTCTACCTATCCCCGTAATTTTGAGCGCGATTGTGCATTAGCTGAAGGTGAGAAGGTCGATTACGTCTTTTTCCCCTCTGTAGAGGAAATGTATCCAGGTTCTTCTTCAGTTAAAGTGGTCGTTCAAGAACGTACAGATATATTATGTGGAAAGTCACGTCCCGGCCATTTTGACGGAGTGGCCACGGTCATTACGAAACTATTTAATATCATGATGCCGACTCGGGCTTATTTTGGAATAAAAGATGCTCAGCAGGTGGCTGTCATTCATGGATTAATCTCTGATTTTAATTTTCCCATTGATTTGGTTGCAGTTGATATCGTCCGGGAACAAGACGGTCTTGCTAAAAGTTCACGCAATGTCAATCTACTCCCTGAAGATAGACTTCAGGCAACCGTTTTATATAAAAGCCTGCAGGCTGCCAAGGAAGCCATTTCACTAGGTGAGCGTAATTCTGTCACATTAGTTAACTTAATAAAAGAAATGATAACTAGTGATTCAAAAGGGGAGATCGATTATGTCGATATTCTCTCCTATCCAGATCTAAAGCCATTGGAAGAATTAAACGGTAGGATTATCATTGCACTTGCGGTAAAATTTACGAAGGTTCGATTGATAGATAATTTGATTATTGATATAGAGTAATAAGCAGGGGGAGGAAAATAAATCAATGTTTCGCACCATGATGAACGGAAAAATCCACCGCGCAACGGTTACAGAAGCTAATTTAAACTATGTTGGCAGTATAACGATTGACGAAGATATTTTAGATGCTGTCGGCATGATTGCCAATGAAAAGGTGCAAATTGTCAACAACAACAATGGTGCCCGTTTAGAAACCTATATCATTCCGGGAGAAAGAGGCAGCGGTGTGGTTTGTTTAAACGGTGCAGCAGCCCGCCTTGTACAGCCTGGTGATATCGTCATAATTATTTCTTATGCCCTAGTGGCTGAGGAGAAAGTGTCGGCGCATACACCTAAAGTGGCGATTATGGATGAGCATAACCGGATTAAAGAACTGCTTCATGCAGAACCAGCACTTACAGTTATGTAGTAATCCCCGATTTTTCGGGGATTTTTCTTTTTTACTTTTTAGTCTTTTTGTGATACCGTTTAATGAACAGAAGTTCGGGGTGTTTATTAAATGTCAAATAAATTTGTTGTTATCGATTTGGAAACTACAGGGAACATTCCCAAAAAGGGCGATAAAATCATCCAATTCGCTGCTGTAGTAATCGAAAACGGAATAATCAAAAATACATACTCATCACTTGTCAATCCGCAAAAATCCATTCCAGTTTTTATCGAAGAGCTAACTGGAATCAATGACGATATGGTTAAGGACGCTCCTTTATTTTCTGAAATTGCCGGGCAAGTATCGGAACTTTTAGAAGGGGCATATTTTGTTGCGCACAATGTTTTGTTTGATTTGTCCTTCCTGCAGGAGGAATTAATTCAGGAAGGCTTCGAGGGATTTTATGGCCCGGTTCTGGATACGGTTGAAATGGCCAGGATTTTATATCCAACCGCAGATGGCTATAAACTAACTGATTTAGCAGAAAGAGAAAATCTTAATCATGACCGTCCTCACCAAGCCGATAGCGATGCCCAGGTAACTGCAGAACTTTTTCTAATTTTTTTAAGAAAGTTATCGCAGTTGCCTTTAATCACAATGGAACAGCTTACACAGCTTTCAGGAGGGTTGAAAAGTGACCTCCAACAGCTTCTTGATGACCTTCTGGAAAATAAAAAGATGGAACCAGAGGTGCTACCAGAAGCCATCGAGATATTTAAGAATCTAGCCTTAAAAAAGGATTTAAAGCATGATCAAGAAGAAAGCGAAAGTGGAATCGATTTCAAGTTTCCTTCTGATCATGTAGAGAAAATGGAATTGATTTACCAGGGTTTTGATAAATTTGAGCAAAGAACGGGCCAATTTACGATGATGGATGAGGTTCATGAGTCTTTATTAAATATGCACCATACTTTAATTGAAGCGGGAACTGGTGTAGGCAAATCATTAGGTTATCTCTTGCCAAGTGCCTATTTTGCCAAACAAAAAAACCTCCCCATTGTAGTTAGCACACATACTATACAGCTGCAAGAGCAGATTTTAAAGAAAGAAATTCCAATTTTAGACAAAATTCTTCCATTTAAGATTCGTTCGGTATTGCTTAAAGGGAGGACCCATTATATTAGTTTAGAAAAGTTCTATCAAACACTTTTGGATGAAAACGATAATTACGATACCACGTTAACCAAAATGCAAATACTTGTTTGGTTGACGGAAACGGAAACCGGAGATAAGGACGAGCTTAATATTTCGAGCGGCGGGCTCATTTACTGGAATAAAATAAAGAATGAACCGACAGTATTCTCCCAAAACCGCGAATGGCAAGAGAAGGATTTCTACCAAAAAGCAAAAAGAGCGGTCTCGTCAGCTGATATAATCATAACCAATCATTCTTTATTATTTAGCGACATAAAGGGAGATAGCTCCATTTTACCCGAATATGACTATGTGATTATTGATGAGGGACATCATCTTGAAAAAGTCGCATCTCAGTTTTTCGGGTCAACATTAGATTATTTATCAACAAGGCTGTTATTAGGCCAATTTGGACTTTATGAGCAGAAACAGCTTTTTTATGAACTAGAAGGATTATTATCTTCTATTAGTATTACAAATGAGAAACTTGCTTCCCGACTTGAGCTGAATCAGCTAATAGCAGACTTAACCTATGAAATGGATGAATTCTTTAAGCTAATCGGTCTTTATACGAAAAAAATGCTGGCTAACAAAAAAGGTTTTTATCGTGCCAAAGTCCGCTTTTCTAAATCTGCTGGAGGGAAAGAAACAAAGGGAATCCTTCACGGTGCTGAAAGGTTTTCCTTTTTACTGAAAGACCTGCATAGTTCTATTATGGAACGGCTTCAATTGTTGGAAAAACAGACAAATTTCTTATCAAATTCACAGAAGAGTAAAATGGAAGAAATCTTACTGTTTTCAAATGATTTAGTTTTGCTAAGGGAAACGGTTATAAAGTGTTTTATAATTGATTCTCACGATGTTAAATGGATTGAGATGGATATCCGCTCACCACAAAACGTAACAACCTTTTTGGCGCAGCCTGCATCCGTGGCCAATGCTCTTAAAGAGCAATTATTTCAAGTTAAAAAAGGGGTAATCATCACATCTGCCACCTTAACGGTAAATAACTCGTTTAACTATATAATTAAAGAAATCGGATTAGATCCAGTTTTAACGAAACAAATTACGATTCCTTCGCCTTTTGAATATAAGCATCAAGTCAATCTTTTAATTCCTGAGGACTTACCAGAAATTAATGCGGTTACTTTGGATGAATATGTCATTGCAATAACTGAGCATATTATTACACTTGCAGAAGCGACAAATGGAAGAATGATGCTTCTTTTTACGGCCTATGATATGTTAAAGAAAACCTATGAATTAATTAAAGAAAGCGGTTTTCTCAATGATTATGTCATGATAGCCCAAGGTATTACGAGCGGCAGCCGTACTAGATTGACGCGGAATTTCCAGCGATATGACAAAGCTATTTTATTAGGAACCAGCAGTTTTTGGGAAGGGGTAGACATTCCTGGGGAGGATTTAACCTGTCTGGTGATTGTGAGACTACCTTTTAGCCCGCCAGACGAACCTCTGACGGAAGCAAAATGCCAAGTGATAAGAGACCAGGGAGGGAATGCTTTTTCCGAATACTCACTTCCGGAAGCCATTTTAAAATTTAAGCAGGGCTTTGGGCGTTTGATTCGGTCAGAGAACGATCGGGGAATTTTAGTTGTTTTTGATAGAAGGATTGTAACGACAAAATACGGAAGGGCGTTTTTGAAATCAATTCCTTCCGTGCCGGTTAAAAAAGGGCCAATGGATAAGCTTGTAGAATTTATTCACGCTTGGTTATGATAAATAATGGTAAAATTGTACATTCTATTAGTATCTATGGGAGGAATGTGCATGAGAATTTTATTGCTAATAATTACTATCATATTTCAAGCCACCTCGACTGTTTTTGCGACAAGTAAAATTGAAAATATTGATTTGAAACTGAAAGAACATGAGGTTGCCATTACCTTTTTGGGATTGTCTGCTGGAGAAGCGACACTTATTCAAGGACCTAATGGCGGGAATGTTTTAGTGAATATCGGGAGAGAAGAGAGCAAAGCAGAATTGGAAAAATGGCTGAGCCTATATGATGTTAAGGAAATTTCTACGCTTATCCTTACTAATGATGAACCTGAACCTCCAATTAATCTGATCAATCAGTTTCTTATAAAATATAAGACCCAAGAGCTCATTACAACACCTAAAATGGCAGCACTTCTTTCGAGAAGTTTAAATCCAGCAAATCAGGTTTCAATTGTGGCTTGGGGAGTGGGCACGAAAAAAGAAATTCTCCCTGAGTTGACAGCTCAAGTTCAATTTTTAGGAAGTATGCAGAACGAAGGTTTAGATTTTACTTTGGAGTTTTTTAAACATCGTATTTTCATGATGAATTCTTTTAGCAAACGCGCTGAACAAGCTCTTTTAACGCGGAACCTCGAGAATCTAAACGTTTTTAAAACTCCCCTTTTCGCTAAAGAAGACGCAATAACAGAAAAATTAATCGAATTTTTTAATCCGCAAATCTCGATTCTTAATGCTGATGAAGGTGAACTCTTTGATACTGATATCATTCACGATTTACATGATATTTGGTCAGAGGTATATTTTACAAAAAAGCATGGTACGGTGACAATTAAATTTACAGATTCAAGCTATGAAGTAATTCCCCTGCCTGTTGAAGCAGATGAGTAAAAAATATTCATTTAATTCTTCTATCATTTCAAGTACGTTTCTCGCTTTAACCTGTTATAATAATTGAGAAGAATTTTTTATCGATTTTGTTTTATGGAGGAATTGGATGGAAAGTAAAATTGAAGTTTTATCAACTGTAAAAATCCAGCATAGTCCGGATTTATATAAAGTAGTTGATGCTCTAAATCGTACTTTGAAAGAAAATGACCTTATGTTTGGATTAGCCCTTGATCAGCAAGATAAAAATAAAGCGATTTTTACCATATATCGTACATAAAGAGTGAATGAAAGTGAAAAAGTGGTTATTCTTTCTAGCATTATTTGTAATTGGTATTTTGGGTATCTTGATTAAGGTATATTTCTCAGCGGTTGAACCTGTAAAAGCCGCTGAAGAAAAAGCGCTATTACTTGCTAATAAAAAGGTTCAAATTAGTAATGTAGAGGACTTTCATATTTACAATGGTTTAGAGACAGTAAATGTAATAGAGGGGAAAAATAATGAAGGTGAAAAAATCATTGTGTGGATCCCCGAAAAAAGTAAAAAAGTTATTGTAAAAAAAGCAAAAAATGGACTCACTAAAAATGAGGCCGTAAAAAAATTATTACAAGAAAAAAAACCTAAGAAAATTATTTCAGTTCGGTTAGGTATGGAAAAAAATATCCCTTTATGGGAAATTTATTATCGTTCTGAAAATAATTTAATAAATTATTATTATGTACACTTTGAAACAGGCGAATGGCTGAAAAAAATTGAAAATCTATAGAGTGGATGGAGAATGGAGGAACAGGCATGGTAGTGGAGCTGGCGAAAAGAGTAATGGCACTTACACCTTCTACCACTTTAGCAATCACCGCTAAAGCGAAGGAATTAAAGGAAAAGGGAGAAGATGTAATTGGTTTAGGGGCAGGCGAGCCTGACTTTAATACACCTAAACATATTTTAGATGCTGCAGTAGAATCGATGAATGTAGGCTATACAAAGTACACCCCTTCAGCTGGTTTACCGGCATTAAAAAATGCGATTATCAAGAAATTTGAACAGGATCAGGGATTAACGTATAAACCAAATGAAATAATTGTAGCCAATGGAGCCAAGCATGCTCTTTATACATTATTTCAGGTAATTCTCAATGACGGTGATGAGGTTATCATTCCTACTCCTTATTGGGTAAGTTATCCCGAGCAAGTCAAATTAGCAGGCGGTGTCCCTGTATATATTGAGGGTTTTGAAGAAAATCAATTTAAGATTACACCGGAGCAACTACTAAAGGCCATTACGAATAAAACTAAAGCAGTGATAATCAATTCTCCTAGTAATCCAACTGGGGTACTTTATACAGCTGAAGAGCTTCTAGAATTAGGTAAAATTTGTTTGGAAGAAAATATCCTTATCGTTTCAGATGAGATTTATGAAAAGCTTGTATATGGCGGCGTCAAGCATGTATCGATTGCCGAGCTATCCCCTGAGCTTAAAGAACAAACGATTGTCATTAACGGAGTTTCCAAGTCACATTCCATGACTGGTTGGAGAATTGGTTATGCTGCCGGAAATAAAAAAATTATTGAAGCGATGACAAATCTTGCCAGCCATAGTACGTCGAATCCTACTACAACTGCACAATATGCTTCTATTGCAGCTTACAATGGTCCGCAAGAACCAGTAGAAGAAATGCGTCAAGCATTTGAAAAAAGATTAGAAATCATTTATGATAAGTTAGTTGCAATTCCTGGCTTTACTTGTGTAAAACCACAAGGTGCATTTTACTTGTATCCAAATGTAAAGGCTGCTGCTGAAATGACTGGATTTAATCAAGTTGATGACTTTGTAGAAGCATTGCTTGTAGATGCAAAAGTGGCTGTCGTTCCTGGTTCAGGGTTTGGAACACCAGATAATATTCGCCTTTCCTACGCAACTTCGCTCGAGCAATTAGAAAAAGCCGTAGCAAGGATTCACCAGTTTGTACTTGAAAAAGCAAACGTTAAAAACTAATATAGTTACAACCTTTGATATAAACAAAAAGTCTGCTTTCTGCAGGCTTTTTGATTTCCTTTCCAATGCTGGATACCTAATACTCTTACTCGGATAAAATGTTCATGATATACTTATCAGGAGGTGTCCAAAAGATGAAAACAACATTATTATCATGGCTCCAAGAGGGCAATATTTCGATACCAACACTATTATTTTCTGAATACCGCAATCTTAACTTAAACGAAACAGAGCTCGTTCTTTTACTAAATATACTTACTTTTTTAGAAAAAGGTAATGAATTTCCAACACCGGAAGAACTGTCAGCAAGAATGACTATTTCTATTTCAGATTGCAATGAAATGCTCAGAAGGCTAATCCAAAGAGGTTTTATTGAAATTATGGATGAATATTCGCATGAAGGAATCCGATTTGAAAAGTATTCCTTAAAACCTTTGTGGGAGAAACTCGTCGAGCAATTTTTGATCCAAACTCGAAGTATGAACGAAATGAACAAGAAGGCAGAAGAGACTGACTTATATACATGTTTTGAAAAGGAGTTTGGCCGGCCTTTATCACCATTTGAATGCGAAACCCTTGGGATGTGGATGGATGATGATCACCATGACCCAGTTATTATTAAAGCGGGATTAAAGGAAGCTGTAATGTCAGGCAAATTAAATTTTCGCTATATTGATAGAATCCTTTTTGAGTGGAAGAAAAACGGTATCAAAACTATAGAACAAGCGAAAAATCAGGGACTAAAGTTTCGTCAAAAACAATCTCTGAAACCAAATGTTAAAGATGAATCCCAGCATTCATCGGTTCCCTTTTACAACTGGTTAGAACAATAATAGTTTTACGGACAAGCAGGTGAAATGTTATGCTGAATAATACTCAAATCCGATATTGTTTAGATCAAATGGGAGTGATGTTCCCAGATGCACATTGCGAATTAACCCATTCAAATCCGTTTGAACTTATAATCGCTGTCTCATTATCGGCACAATGTACAGATGCACTAGTAAATAAGGTCACAAAGGAATTATTTAAAAAGTATAAAACACCAGAAGATTATTTAAAGGTTCCGCTTGAGGAATTACAAAATGACATACGTTCGATTGGACTTTACAGGAATAAAGCGAAAAATATTCAAAGTCTCTGCAGGATGATCTTAGATGAATATAGCGGAGAACTTCCAAAGGACAGGGACGAGTTAACTAAACTGCCGGGTGTAGGTAGAAAAACTGCAAATGTCGTGGTTTCTGTTGCCTTTAATGTCCCTGCAATCGCCGTTGATACGCATGTAGAACGAGTTAGTAAGCGTCTAGGAATATGCCGGTGGAAGGATTCCGTATTGGAAGTGGAAAAGACTTTAATGAAGCGAATACCAAAAGATGAATGGTCGGTTACCCATCATCGCTTAATCTTTTTTGGAAGGTATCATTGTAAAGCTCAAAATCCCCAGTGCCCATCTTGCCCATTATTAGAAATATGCCGTGAAGGTAAAAAAAGAATGAAGGGCAGTGCAGTTTCCCATGGATGATGGAGATCAAGGCGTATCGAGGATCCTTAAGGAATGGAAGTTAATAAAAGGAAGACTGGATGAATTATATTGCAGCCGAAGCCTTAAAGAGACGAAAGAATGGATGGAGAAAGGGATTGAGCTATTCATTCAATTTATAATGATAACAAATGATAGGCCCTTTTATCAAGGGCCGCTGCAATTTGACCAATTAGAGATAAAACCGGTTAATCTTGAAGAAAGATTGGCGTTTATTAAAGCGAGGCCCAATTTATATCATTCGTACAGGCAGCTCTCTGAGCTGATGCATGAACAGGAAAAACATTTTGTAAAGAAAACCATCAAAAAAAAATCGTCTAAGCCAAATGGCTAGACGATTTTTTTTTGATCATATAAATTTTTATGTTCCACTTCGTGGTCCGGTACTTTGACCGTTTGAAGGAGTACCTGGAAGGGTTACTGGTGGAATTGTTCCTCCTGTATTACCCGGGTCTCCGCCATTTCCGGTGCCGTTCCCATTTCCGGTACCATTCCCATTTCCGGTACCATTCCCATTTCCGGTGCCGTTCCCATTTCCATTATTATTTCCATCGTTGCCATTCCCACCTTCATTTCCATTGCCTGGGTCATTTTCATTGGCCGGCTTTTGAATTTCAATGGAGGCTGTTACTGGGTCACTCTTTTTATTTCCGCTAATGGCAACTATAGCAAAAGTATATTTTGTGCCAGGAGCAGCAGGAATACTCAAAGTGCTCGTTTGAACAGGGATATGATTCACCCCGGTTCCGTTATCAACGGATACATCGAAAGTAACATTTTCGGCCCCATTTTTATAGTCCCATGTCAGTACAATATTTTGACCAGCTTCATCTAATTTGGCAACAGGATTCGTTGGGGCATCAAGTTTATTATACTTCTGAGATACTTTTTTAGGCGCATGCCCTTTAACCGCATATTCGGTCGTGATTTCACTATCAGGTGTGAATTCGCTAGCCAAAACTGGAGGCATTGAGCCTTTTTCAATCCTAACCTTTTGGACACTATTTGGCATCGAAAAATCAGGCGTATCGATATCCTTTGAAACATAGGCCATTAAATTTTTAAAGATTAATTGCGCTAATCTTTGATTATTGCCAACAGCTGTTATTGGCGTTGTTCGATCCTTGTACCCGGTCCATATAGACGCCGTATAGTTTGTCGTATATCCTGTAAACCAGGCATCCGGTACAGAACTGCTATTAATATTATATTTATTCATTTCATCAGTTGTATAGTTTGTAGTTCCTGTCTTACCAGCAATTGGAAGTCCTGGTACTTTCGCTCTTACCCCAGTTCCAGGTGATACCAATACACTTTTTAACATATCCGTAACCATGAAAGCTGTTGAGTCTTTCATTACCACTTTTGGTTCTGGAGCTGTATTAATCATTGTTCCGTCACGGAGCTTGATTTTAGTAATCGCATGCGGTTTTGTGTAAATACCCTTATTACCAAAGGCACTATAGGCGCCCGCCATTTCAAGCGGCGAAACACCAATTGTTTTCCCGCCAAAGCCGCCGATAGCATAAGACTCATAAATTTCTTTCAATGGAATCCCTAAATTTAACGCAAAGTCTTTTGCTTTATCTAAACCAACTTGCTGAAGTGCTTGAACGGCAGGAGTATTACGTGATAACTGTAAGGCGGTTCTAATTGTCATAGGACCTTTGTATTTTTGATCCCAGTTTCCGAATTTTTTCCCGGTTGAGTAAGTAATCGGCTTATCCTCAATCATTTCATAGGTGCCCCAATTTAAGTATTCAATGGCAGGACCATAATCGAGAACTGGCTTTATGGTCGAGCCTGGCTGGCGCTTTGTATCGATTGCATAGTTAAATCCGCGTTTTACCTTTGGATTCCGTCCTCCGCCAATTGCCCGAACTTCACCTGTTTTCGTATCAAGGAGAGCGATCCCAGCTTGAATATTTTCATCAGGGTAGGGGATGATATCTTTTGTGTTTAAGATTTTATCAACATAGGTTTGGGCATTTGGATCTAAGGTTGTATAGATGGTTAATCCATCTGTATTGATATCAAGATCGGTTGTTTCTTTTACTTCATCAATAACTGCATCGACAAAAGAATCAAACGGCTTTTCATCAATTTTCCTTTGATCTGGTTTCAAAACAGTAGATTCAACAGATACCTTTTTGGCATCTTCCATCTGTTGCTTTGTAATATATCCATGCTGATGCATTAATGATAATACGATGTTACGTCTTGTCTCGGCTTTATCCGGATGTTCAAACGGATTATAATTATTAGGACTTTGCGGCATTCCAGCAATTTGCGCAGCTTCTCCCAGGGTTAAATCTTTTAATTCTTTCCCATAATAGATTTTTGCTGCCGTAGCAATACCGTGGCTGTTTTGGGAAACATAAACTTTATTGACATACATTTCGAAAATTTGGTGTTTCGTGTATTGCTGCTCTAGCTGATAGGAGAGCCAGGCTTCTTCCACTTTACGTTTTAACGTTTTTTCAGGGGTCAAAAATGAATTTTTAACAACCTGCTGTGTAATTGTACTAGCCCCTTCAGAGCCAAATCCATGGCGAATATTAGCCAGTACGGCACCGCCTAAGCGAATTGGATCGATACCATGGTGCTTGTAAAAACGATAATCCTCTGTGGCTAAAATGGCATTCTCGACTTGCTTAGGAATGTCCTTATAGGTTACATATTCACGATGTACGCCTCCTACCTCAGATATTAATTTTCCATCTTTATCTAAAACCTTAGAGGGGATTGGATCTTTTAATAATTTAGGATCAAGTTTGGGAGCATCCTTCACTAAATAGGCGAAAGTACCAACTCCAGCCAGAATACCAACGATACCAAGGACAACGAGAGATAGAAAGATTTTCTTAAAAAGTCCGCCTGGTTTTTTCTTGGCTTTTCCTTTTTGTTTTCCTTTGGCTTGGTGATTCTTTCGGCGCTCCTCTCGTGATTGATATTGGTCTGCCATAATGAAATTCCATCCTTTCAAACCTTTCAAAAAAGGTTAAAGTGTATCTAATATTTTAATATAGTCAATTCTTGGCTGAAATCCAAGCGGTATGTAATGCCCTAGCTGTTCGATTTCTTCCATTGTAATTGATTTTCTGCCCCCACTAGCCATTCTTTCCCAAAAAGAGAAGAGATGCTTTGCTTCAAGCAAATAAACCTTCTCATATCTTGTAAAACGAAGGATAACGAAACAAATTCCTCCTTGGTTCATGACTTCTTCCATATGATTAATTTGATGCTGATGGAAATTTTTTAATGGAAAAGAAGTTGGATTTTGTGTTTCTTTCGCTTCAAAATCGATATATTTACCTTTATAAACACCATTATAGTCGGTAGTGGAGGCTAGTTTAAAATAAGCCTCTTTTATAACAGCGGCACTTCTTTTCGGGTAATCCACTTGTACAATTTGCACTGGTGTTGGCTTTTTATGAATGACAGCTATTTTTCTTTCCCGATAATAATCATTTGTTTCATTTAAATCTTCCTCAAGTGTCATACCTCTATTACTGTAGGAGCCGTTTTTTTTATTGCCAGCTGTATTTTCTGCTGGCAGCTCCCGAGGGGTATACTTCTTCCCATTTGGATAGTTAAAATTCATGATAAACACCTCACAAGCTAAACATATCATATCAAATCTTGGAGAAAATGGGGTGAATAAAATGAATTATCAAGCACAAGCTAATAGCAATTGTACCTTGATTGTCAAACAAAAGCAGGATTCATTTCCGGATTGATTAAGGCTGGCATTAGCTAATAATCTATTAAAACTCGTTAAGGGAAGATGAGTATGAATCATCTTACAATACAGGAACAAACCATCATTCGTCAAATACGAAGTGAAACAAACAAACGAAATATCGATAATATATCTAGAACCAATGCCTACTTTTCTTATTTTAATAAAAATACGGATATTATTTGGTCCTTCCTTGCTAGTATGGTTTCACGAAATGGAGGATGGAATATGTGTGACTTGGAGGGATCAGTCCTCCCTCATTTACTTACTCCGCAGGTTAGGAAACAGCTTTTTTTAACGTATGAAAAGGCCAATTGGCTTATTTTCCATGATGTTTTCCCCCAGTTATTGCTCTATCAATATTCGACGAAAATCAATCAGCCGATGTTTCATTTACTTCCTTTTTTTAATGTATCCACATTTATTCAAAAGGAATGGAAGCGTTATTGGAATGAAAGAGACAGAAAAAGGCTGACCACGGCTTTAATTATTAACGAGCAAAATGTCATCCAAAAGCCTGTCATTGAGCACCCAGTGTATAAGAAGAAGGTTTTTCGTTCGCTTATCTTTTCATTTCAAGACTGGCTGCATTTTAGCTGTGTTTTGTTTCCGACATGCGGGGGAGAGGTTTATGGGGCTAGTGTGAACGGATTTACTTCTCTTTCCAAGCGGATAGATTTAGGAAAAAGGCTTGCCAGCATTCTGTTCCATCCTCGTTTATTTCCTTATTTCTATGAATTTGCCGAAAAAACAACGCATACAGGTTCAAGATTTGACTATGAGCAGTATTTTAAAGTTAAAACGAAACGCAATACCCCCTTATTAAGGGCAGTCTATCCCGTAATTGAACATGATCAGCATACCTGTACTGATTGGAGTCAGCATAGAAGGATTTCTCCAGCCTGGATGTATTTTCCTGTCCGTCATCGCCATCACATTCATCTAACTGATTGGTATTTTGTTAAATCAAATCAACTGCAATTATTGTTATCCCTCCAAAAAGTTCTCAACTTAAAAAAATTCGAATAAAAAAAGCAAGGTGTTCCTTGCTTTTTCTTCGAAAATATTATGTAGAAGGACGATCTGGACCCTCTAGCTTTTTATCACCGTAGCCAACACTTTTACCCGATGCTGCTTGATTTTGCTTGTTGGTTGGTTTAGTCTTTTTTGGCATCTTAACACCTCCATGCTTAGCTTGTGCCGTTTTTTATTTTTCATGCGAAATTGGGAATGTGTCGAAAAAATCGAAGTAAATTGCTATTTTGACACTTTCTTTGACGAATAGCTTCTAGTTTTGTCAAGGGGGGAGGAAGCCAAATAAAGAAATAGAATTATACTTTATAGATTAAGCGAGGAGGTTTTAATTAAATGAATAAGCCAATGTCTGAAAAAGAAAAGCTGGTATCGATGCTGACTGAAATATATGATCAATTGGAAGAATTGGATTCTGTTCTCGAGGCATCTTTCTCCGACCTTCGCATTAGTTTAAACAAGGATGAGCAAAGTAAAATAAATGACTCTGCATTGAAACTTTCATTCATAGAAAATAAAATCGATCAAGTAAACTTAGCATTTTTTGAAAACAGTCTTGAGTCAAGCAAAAACCCTGCTGCAAAACGGTTAGAACTTGAATTAGGTTTTTAATTACCGTTAAAATAATAAAGTGATAAAGTGGCAGCGAATATCTATGCTGCTTTTTTATTTGTAGAATAGGCTGTTTTAAGGTTATTGTTGATTATGAAACTCTGTTGATTGGAGCGTAAGGCGCGAGACTCCTGCGGGAGGACGGGGCAGGGGAGACCCCGCAGGCGCTATAGCGCCGAGGAGGCTTCCCGGACCGCCCGCGGAAAGCGAAGCGCCTGGAGCGCAAATCAACAGCCAAGTTTAATAGCCGTAGAATAAATAAGGGGAATTGTATAAATGAAGACAGAAATTATCGACTTAACAGAAAAACTTTTACAATATAATCGCCTCTTTCTAAAATACTACCAAGAAGGAAGGGAGCAGGGCATAAAATACGATTTTCACGAAACCATTAAACCGTTTGCAGATGAGGTAAAGATTGTTAACGATCAGTGGAAAGATGCCATTAAAGCATGGCTGAAAAAGGGGTCTCATAAACATATCCATGGAAAGCAAATTGACACAACCTCAGAACATATTGCTCAACTCTCGATTCAATGTTTTTTTCCTGAATCAAGCAGGACAAGGTTTTTAAATACCCATCGAACGATTGAATATTTTCTTTTGGAAATTTTAAAAGTGAACAAATAGAAAAGAGATGCCTTTTGCATCTCTTAAGTTTAGAGTTTAGGAATGTTCGATGAGGGAGTTTTCCTTATCAATTTCAGGAACAACCGCGCCTTGACTTTCAAGTTCGCGGACAAGAAGGCGATATTCTTTAATGCTAATTTCGTTATGAATATAGGCTTTCTTAGCAAAATCCATTAGTGCATTAACGTCATCTGTGGTATAATCCCGACTTTGAATAAATCTGCTTTTTAATTCACGAATGTTCATATAAAGCTCCTCCTTCACCATTTTTTATATCGTATCACGAAAAAAAGAGATTTCTAGTTTTTAAAATATTTAAACTTTAGACAAAATTCACGGGATTTTGACATAGGTTGTCCTTTCCAATTAATCACCTTTCACGGATATCCTTCATAAATTGTAGGAGAGATAAATGCGGAGGAGATGTTTGCCCATGTTTGGTAAAAGGCGGCCAAACCAAAACTTTCATAATGCATATTCGGGGCAAATGATGCACCAGGGCCCGATTGGTCAGCAATGGAATCAGCCATTTAATGTACGTAATCAACCCTTTCCATTTCAGACTCCACCTGGAAATTATAATTGGAATGGATATCAACAACAAAACCCTTATAACCCGCAAGTTTTTCAGCAAATGGCCCAAAACTATCAGCCTGGATTCGCCCAACAAAATATCCCATATCCGAACCAAAATTATTCACAAAAAGATTCACAATTCTTGTTCCAGAATCCCTTGCAGCCACAGGAAGAAATGTATCATCAATATCAACCCATGAATGGATATCCTATGATGAACCCCTACCCAAAACAAAATGTTATACCTAAACAGCCTGGCGGAATGCAATCCTTTATGAATTCCTTTAAATCGCAGGATGGATCCGTTGATTTTAATAAGATGATGAATACAGCAGGTCAAATGATGAATGCAGTAAACCAAGTTTCCTCACTTGTCAAAGGATTTGGAGGAATATTTAAAGCATAATGAAAGAGACGGCTAATTTGAAGCCGTCTCTTTCATTACGCTTGTTAACTTATTCTTCAATCTCAATTATTTTACCTTTTTCTTGTGGAATACGAATTTGTAATAAACCATCCCGATAGGATGCTTTAACCTTTTTTTCATTGATTGTCTGCGGGAGGGGAATCGTTCTTGAGGATTGCTGCCTAAACATTTTACGTGAATATATTTGGTTATGATCATCTTCCTGGGTTTCAATCTGGTTATTTTCAACAGAGATTGTTAAATAGTTGTCCGTCAAATTTAAATGAATCTGCTCTCTTTTTACACCAGGAAGTTCAGCTGTGATAATATATTCACCGCCTGTTTCTAATGTTTCGACATGAAAGCCTCCCGTTGGAGGAAATGGATGTTTAAAAAACTCATCGATGGATTGTAAAAACCCCCTAATCGGTTTTTCGGTGAATAAGTCGTTCATTGATTTCACTAATTCACGAAAAGGTTCAGGTACGGGCTTTTTAGAGTTATTATCTTTATCACTCGGAAGCTTTGATGACATTTTGATACCCTCACTTTCGAAATTTCACATGATATCATATGAAATTGAGCCTGGGTGGGTGCGTTTTAAAAAACAGCCCGCAGCATTTTATTTTTGCTCCGGGCTGTTTTTCAGATTAAATTAATTTCTTCCATTAAAATTTCGACATCTACAATCATATTTCCATCGTCGTCGACTTCAATTAATTCGTCTTTTTTCATTTTTGTCAGTGTCCGGCTAATGGTTTCTCTTGTTGTCCCAATCATATTGGCAAGATCCTTATTCGTGAATTCGGACCTTAGAAGGATCGTCCCGTCCTCCAGTTCCTTTCCATGCTTCTGGGCAAGCCGAATTAACAGTTTGACAATTTGTTCATAGGTGTTGTTAAGAATTTGCTCTTCAAGACGATTTTGCAGGTCAACAATCTTCTCACCAAGCACTTTAAAGACCTTAATACAAAGTTCCGGATTTTCAATCAAAACGGATTCGAATTTTGATATGGGAACAGCAATAAGTGTCGATGGCTCAAGAACTTCCGCATAGGCAGGATAATCTCCTTTTCTAAAAAATCCGACATGCGGAAACATCTCACCTTTCTTCGCGATGGCAACAATCTGTTCCCTACCATTGACATCACTTTTGTAAATTTTGATTTTTCCATCATTAATAAAATAAACATTTTCTAGAGGATCACCCTGAAGAAAAACATGGCTTTGCTTTTTCCATTCTCTGGCAATGGCAATATCGGTAATTTTGGTTAATTCGAAATCATTTAATTCACGAAAAAGCGAAAAATCAGAAAGGACCTGTTTTATTTCATCTATTTTCATTTGATCACCTTCAAATTAAATTCAATTACTATTATTGTATCAAATTAAGGGTTCAAAGTAATCTCTTTCTATTAAAGGAAAAAAATTCAGCCCAGGACTTAGAAAAAATTTTGTATAAAATCTTTTGCAGCGAACGTTTATTCGCTAAAATAGAACTAATGAGGTGAGAGTCATGTTGTTGAAAAAAAGCCTGCAAGATATTCTTTCAGAATTAAAAATAAATGATGACTTTAAAGAGAATATTGTTAAATGGCACACATTGGATGAAAAGCCTGCACAAACAGTTTCACTTCCCGAAGATTTACACCCTGTCTTAATAAAATCTCTTCAAAGTAAGGGGATTGAAAAGCTTTATACACATCAAAAAGCTGCCTATGAAAAGATTATGAAAGGTAATAGTATCGTAGCCGTTACCCCGACTGCTTCAGGAAAAACTCTTTGCTATAATCTTCCAGTGTTGCAAACGATTCTTTCAGATCCAAATGCAAGGGCCTTATACATGTTCCCTACAAAAGCGCTCGCACAAGATCAAAAAAGTGAAATAAATGAAATTATTCAAGCGGCAGGTGTAAATATCAACAGCTATACGTATGATGGAGATACACCGGCAAATATTCGTCAAAGGGTAAGACAAGCTGGGCATGTCGTTATTACAAATCCTGATATGCTTCATTCGGCCATCTTGCCGCACCATACGAAATGGGTTTCTTTGTTCGAAAATCTTAAATTTGTCGTGATTGACGAACTCCATACCTATCGAGGCGTGTTCGGCAGCCATGTTGCTAATGTCATTCGACGGTTAAAACGGATTTGCCGCTATTACGGAAGTAATCCAGTATTTATTTGTACATCCGCAACGATTGCGAATCCACTTGAGCTTGCGGAAAAATTAACAGAAGAAAAAATGCACTTAATCGATAATAATGGGGCTCCCAGCGGCCGAAAGCACTTCCTCTTTTATAATCCGCCAATTGTGAACAAACCGTTAAATATAAGAAGAAGTGCAACACTTGAAGTTCGAAAACTCGCTGGTCAACTGTTAAAAAATAAAATTCAAACGATTGTTTTCGCAAGAAGCAGAGTCAGAGTGGAAATAATTCTGACCTACTTGCAAGAATTAGTGAAAAATCAATTAGGCCCCAAATCGATTATGGGCTATCGCGGCGGATATCTGCCCACGGAAAGAAGAAGGATTGAAAAAGGTCTTCGTTCTGGTGAAATTTATGGCGTTGTTAGCACAAATGCTCTTGAATTAGGAGTTGATATTGGACAACTGCAGGTTTGTATTATGACCGGCTATCCAGGCACAATTTCAAGTGCTTGGCAGCAGGCAGGTAGAGCTGGAAGACGGCATGGCGAGGCCCTGGTTATAATGGTTGCCAGCTCAAGTCCGCTGGATCAGTATATTATTCAGAACCCAGACTATTTTTTTAATAAGAGTCCAGAAACGGCAAGGATTAATCCAGATAATTTGATTATTTTAATTGATCATATGAAATGTGCGGCCTATGAGCTTCCGTTTAAAACGGATGAACAGTTTGGCAGTGTAGGTACTGAGGAATTACTGGAGTATTTGACAGAGGAACGCGTGCTATATCGAAATGGTGACAAATGGTATTGGATGAATGATTCTTTTCCAGCCCATAATATTAGCTTGCGCTCAGCTTCGCAGGAAAATGTAATTATCGTCGATCAATCTGATGTGGCCAATGTGAAGGTTATTGGTGAAATGGATCGTTTCTCCGCGATGACCCTTCTCCATGATGAAGCCATCTATTTACATCAAGGAACCCAATTCCAGGTTGAAAAATTGGATTGGGAAGAGAAAAAGGCGTTTGTGAGAGAAGTAGACGTTGATTATTTTACCGATGCAAATTTAGCTGTCCAATTAAAAGTGTTAGAGGTAGACAAGCTTAAAACTTTGGATGATGCTGAAATTGGTTATGGCGATGTCAGCGTCAGGGCAATGGCGACGATTTTTAAGAAAATCAAGTTTGAAACCCACGAAAATATTGGGTCTGGTCCCATTCACCTCCCTGAGGAGGAACTTCATACGAATGCAGCCTGGATATCATTAAATAGACCATTACAAGATATGGGCCATGATAGACTTGAGCAAGGGCTTGTGGGAACTGCCCATGCTCTTGGGTCTATCGCTCCTCTATTTGTAATGTCTGATCCACAGGACATCCATGTGATTCCACAAGTCAAGGCCGACCATAATGAAAAGCCGACCATCTTTTTTTATGATCGCTACCCAGGCGGGATTGGCTTAAGTGAAAAAATCCACAGCGGAATGTCAGCGGTTTTGGCAGAGACAAAAAAGATGATTAATCGTTGTCAATGTGAATCCGGCTGTCCGTCATGTATCGGCACAGATACAGTAAGTGAAACAGCGAAAAAGGATGCCTTAAAAATTATTGATGCCTTTTTGCAGCCTTCAGTAAGTGACAAGGAAGTGTAACAATGTCATTAAAAAATAAATTAAATCGGCTAAAGCCGCATCTTACTGGAGGGAATCAGCCGGGAAAAATAGAAAAGCCGCAGGCAGTTCCTACAATCGATGTGCCATTCCGGGAAAGATGGGCGAGCGAAAACATATTTCCGTATTATATGGATCACGATTATTGCTTAATCAGGGAAGTGAGATATCCAATTTCCGAGAAGCATGGAATATATTATTTTCATGACTTTCTGAATGCAGTGGACCTATGGAACAAGCGGCAAGTCAATCATCCGTTATCCGCACAAGGCCATCAGCCTGGGGAATTATTCTTCTTTGATACCGAAACAACTGGACTTGGAGGAGGGACCGGAAATACTATTTTTCTATTAGGGTATGCAAGTATCGTCGGGGAAGAATTAATCTTAAGACAGCATATTTTACCGCACCCAGGGGCGGAGGTTCCTTTATACCAAAGTTTTTTAGAGAAAGTGAATTATAAAACGCTAGTCACATATAATGGAAAATCTTTCGATTGGCCACAGGTAAAAACGCGCCATACCCTTGTAAGAGAACATGTCCCAAAACTTCCGGCCTTTGGGCATTTTGATTTATTCCATGCTGCTAGAAGGCTTTGGAAGCACAAATTAGAAAAGATGAAGCTGGCTGTCGTGGAGAAAGAGGTTCTTGGGGTTGAACGCGTAAATGATATCCCTGGATTTTTGGCTCCCATGATCTATTTCGATTTTGTTGAAAGTAAGCAGCCAGAAGGGATGCTGGGAATTTTAAAACATAATGAAATCGATATTTTGTCATTGATTACTTTATATACCCATCTAACTTTTCAAATCTGCGGAATTGACGAGAAGCAAACGCGAACAGAATCCTTTGAAGTCGGCCGATGGTTTTCGGGCTTAGGAGAGAAAAGGGAAGCCGAGAAGGTATTAAGAAAGCTTATTGAGGGCAGTGATTTCCCTTCGTATCAAGCAAAACTCACTCTCGCTTTGCAACACAAAAAAGACCATGATTGGGAAATGGCTCGGAAATTGTTTATCGATGTTGTCGATTCCGGGGATGAAAAATTAAGGCTTGAGGCATGCTTAGAGCTTGCTAAAATTTATGAGCATAAAGTCAAGGATTATAAGAGAGCCATTCATTATTGTCATGAAGCGATTTTAATTGTTACTCAAGCTTCCAAACTTACTAAATTAAACGGTGAGTATTCCTATGAACAGCTTCAAAAAAGAAGTGAACGGTTAGTTCGAAAATTCGCAAAATTTCCTGGGTAAGCGCAATTTTCGGCAAAAAATGTAAAGACTCTGCTTTTTTCGTCATGCTTCGATATGTTGTCACAAAATCTTAATAATTTTTTATAAAAAAAACATATTTCCGTATTGTTAAACATAATTGAACAAGGTAAAATGTTAAATTGTGTTGAGTTAAAACACGATAGAAACAATATGGAGTGGTAATATGTATAAAGCAATTTTGTTTGCCTTTTTTCTTGTTGTTTGTTTGACTGCCTTTGTTTTTACGAATTTAAAAGATAGCTTTTATTCGTTTTTATAATATTGGCAAAAATAGGTATTTTCCTTAGTACAAGAGTAATCCCTTTAACATAGGCTGTTAATGTAAACAGAATATTTGAAGGGAGAGTATAAAATGTTTTTAGGAACTAATTTTTTGCCGCCAGTCATTCATCCGACTCAGAACATTGTGAACCATACGTTCTCATCCACAGTGGTACCGCACATTCATCCAGTACACACTACAACTATAAATCATCATTTGTTTCAACATAAACATTACTGTCCGCAGACTGCATCATGTGCTGAAGAGGTATGCAATCAACAAATTAATTGCTGCAACCCATGTGCACCAGTAATGCCAGTATCGAATGCATTACCAAATGTTGTACCAGGAGGTCCAGGATTTGCCCCAGGAGGTCCAGGGTTCGCTCCAGGAGGTCCAGGATTTGCCCCAGGAGGTCCAGGGTTCGCTCCAGGAGGTCCAGGGTTCGCTCCAGGACCGTTTAGACCTAGACCTTAAAGGGGTTAATGCTAATTACAGGGGCTTCTTAGCCCTTGTTTTTTTATTGTTTACTATATGTTATGCTTTTTTTAAAAAAATGTTTGTCCATTTTTTAAATTTTTTTAATGAGGAGAACTTCCTTGAGTAAAGTAATAGCAATATCAGGTTACAAGCCCTTTGAATTAGGTGTTTTTAAAAATGACCATCCGTCAGTTTTCTATATTAAAGCGGCCATTAAAAAGGCCTTAATGCCAATGGCAGAGGATGGACTAGAATGGGTGCTCATTAGCGGCCAGCTTGGAGTGGAATTGTGGGCAGCCGAAGTTGTGTTAGAATTGCAATCAGAATTTCCTGAATTAAAACTTGCAGTCATTACACCATTTTTGGACCAACAAGCATCCTGGAATGAAACTAATAAGGAATGGTATGAATCTATACTCGCTCAAGCTGATTTTATTGATTCGGTTACAAAAAAAGGCTATGAAAAACCTTGGCAATTCCGTCTAAAGAATCAATTTTTCATTGAAAAAAGCGATGGCCTACTTCTCCTTTACGATAATGAAAAGGAAGGAAGCCCAAAATATTTATATGAATTAGCGCAGCAATATCAAAAAAATCATTTATATTCTATTACCCTGATTACCTTTTATGACTTGCAAATAATCGTGGAAGAAGAACAATTAAAGCTAACGGATTATGAATGAAGATTGACAAATACACTTATTTTTGGAAAAATAATAGGTAATGATTGGCTAAACTTGAGGTGATTTGAATGCTGTCAGATAAAGTGAAATTAACAGCAAAGGATATTTTAGAAAAAGAGTTTAAGACTGGAGTACGCGGTTACAAACAAGAAGATGTTGATAAATTTTTAGATTTAATAATTAAGGATTATAGTACGTTTCATCAGGAAATTGAAGATCTTCAACAAGAAAATTTGCGTTTGCGCAAACAGCTTGAGGATACATCCAAAAGACAGCCTGTTGCCCAACCGGCAGGGACAACCAATTTTGATATTCTAAAACGTCTGTCCAATCTTGAAAAGCATGTTTTTGGCAACAAACTTTACGATTAACAGATTGTACCGACATTTCCTAATAAAAACCATTGAATAAACAGCATGAAATACATATAATAAGAAATGTCATCATTAATGACGTTCGGGTAATCGCTGCAAGGAGCAATTGCAACTTGTAGAGGAAAGTCCATGCTCGCACGGGCTGAGATGTCCGTAGTGTTCGTGCCTAGCGAAATCATAAGCTAGGGCAGCAGGGCGTAACGCCTTGTTGACGGCCGGAAAAATACCTAAGTCCAATTGGATATGGTATGAGTACCTATAAAAGTGCCACAGTGACGATGCCTTTCTAGAAATGGAAAGGGTGGAACGGGTAAACCCCACGAGCGAGAAACCCAAATAATGGTAGGGGCACTTTCTCTGAGGAACTGAACAAGGAGAAGGACAGATTCATTCGAATCTGTAGATAGATGATTACCACCTAAGTACGAGACGTAACGGTCGCTTGAAGTACTCTGGTACAGAACATGGCTTACAGAACGTTATTAATGGGAATGTAAAGTGCATAAATAACGGCCTTCCTTTTAAGGAGGGCTTTTTATGTGTTTAGATAGGACTCTGAATTTTTCAGCGATTTTAGCCAATAATGGATACTGTATAATTATGTGAGAGAGTTAAGGGTGAAAAAATGGGTAAATATGAATTAATAGCAACTGCTGCCATGGGGCTCGAGGCATTAGTAGCGAAAGAAGTGCGAGCCCTTGGATATGATTGTCAAGTCGAGAATGGGAAAGTTACATACACGGGGGACGAATCTGCCATTGTTAGAAGCAACTTATGGCTTAGAACCGCTGACCGGATTAAGATTAAGGTTGGTGAATTTAAAGCCTTTACTTTTGATGAATTATTTGAAAAGACTAAGGCCTTGCCATGGGAACAATTCCTCCCGGAAGATGCAGAGTTTCCAGTCATTGGGAAGTCAGTCAAATCAAAGCTCTTTAGTGTTTCGGATTGCCAGGCGATTGTAAAAAAAGCCATTGTTGAACGGATGAAAAAACATTATAAAAGGAATTCCTGGTTTGAAGAAAGCGGGGCATTGTATCGGATTGAAGTCGCGTTATTAAAAGATGTGGCAACTATCACGATTGATTCTAGCGGTCAGGGGCTGCATAAACGCGGCTACCGTACCGATCAAGGAGAGGCACCACTCAAGGAAACACTGGCTGCAGCCCTGGTTATGTTGACGAATTGGCGGCCTGATCGGCCGTTCGTTGACCCGTTCTGCGGCTCGGGCACGATTCCTATTGAAGCAGCAATGATTGGTCAAAATATCGCACCGGGTTTTAATCGAGAGTTTGTTTCAGAAGGGTGGAATTGGATTCCAGCCAAAGTTTGGGATAATGCCCGAAATGAAACAGAAGATCTGGCAAAATACGATCAGCCACTCGACATTACTGGATCAGATATTGATCATCGGATGGTAAAAATTGCTCAAGAGAATGCGTTTGAGGCAGGTTTTGCTGACTTAATTCAATTTAAGCAAATGCAGGTTAAAGATATATCTACAAATAAAGAATATGGTACAATTGTCGGCAACCCTCCATATGGTGAAAGACTTGGTGAGAAAAAAGCAGTCGAGCATATGTACAAAGAAATGGGACAGGCGTTTCAAAAACTCGATACGTGGTCTATTTATATCCTAACTTCAAATGAAGAGTTTGAGCAGTTTTATGGGAAACCGGCAACAAAGAAAAGAAAACTGTTTAACGGCTTTATCCGAACAGACCTTTATCAATATTGGGGGAAAAAGCCTCCGCGTCCAAGTGAGGCTTAAAATTAACAAACAACTTTTATAAGCGTCGTCTATGGCGCTTTTCTTTTTGGAGGGTTAACATGCAGCAAGGACTACCGTTTGGTGTTTCAAAATCGGAATCATTTTATGATAAATTAAGTGAATGGATTGGCGATTTATTTTATGATATTTTGCCGGAGGCCGGGTTTGAACTTCGTGATGAACAAATTTATATGGCTTTCCAGCTTGAAAAAGCTTTCAAGGATAAAAAGGTGATGTTTGCTGAAGCGGGTGTAGGAACAGGAAAAACGATCGTATATCTACTTTACGCAATTATGTATGCACGCTATACAAATCGACCTGCCATTATTGCCTGTGCGGATGAGACTTTAATTGAACAGCTTGTCAAAAAAGAAGGCGATATTGCAAAATTGGAAAGGGTCCTCGGTTTGGAGGTCGATGTGCGCCTGGCAAAATCCCGGGACCAATATTTATGTCTAAAGAAGCTAGACCTTGCAAGGAGCGACGACTACTCAGAAAATATTGCCAATATTTATGAACAATTGCCTGATTTTGTTCATGCCAGCGGCACCATGCAGAATTTTGAGAAGTACGGTGACCGACGGGATTATCCTGCATTGTCAGATGAGCATTGGGGAAAAGTCAATTGGGATGCCCTTCAGGACTGTTTTTCCTGTGAAAAACGCCATCGCTGCGGCCTGACATTACACCGGGAATTTTACCGGCATGCTAAGGATTTAATTATCTGTTCCCACGATTTTTATATGGAGCATATATGGACAAAAGAATCACGAAAACGTGAAGGACAATTGGCCCTCTTGCCAGAGCATTCCGCGGTCGTTTTTGATGAAGGTCATCTTCTAGAATATGCTGCACAAAAAGCCTTGAGCTACCGTTTTACTGATTATACATTAGAGACGCTGCTTACCCGGTTAATGGAAAATGAAGTTCGGGAAAAAACCTTATATACGATTGAGGAAGCATTACTAGAAAACGAAGCATTTTTTGATGCGATATCAAGCTTCTCCTCCTATTCCCAAGGATCTGAAAAACAGATGATTACCAAACATTCATTGGTTTTAAAAACCTGCCGGAAATTACTTTCTACCCTTCAATCATTAGAAGAAGAGTTAGTGTTTGAGAGTGAATTATATGTTATCAATGAATATGACTTAAAAATTGTTGAGGAATATTTAGAGCAAATTACTCATTCATTAACGCTTTTTCTCCAAGAAGTAGATGGAATTACATGGTTTGAAGAAAATGCAGGGGAACGGACGCTTGTCATCATGCCTAAAATGGTTGAAACGGTGATGAAGGAAGAAGTTTTCTCTCAGAAAAAACCATTTATTTTTTCATCGGCAACGTTAGCTAATCAAAAATCGTTCGATTATATAGCTCAAAGCCTTGGAGTTCAGGATTATTTATCCTTTTCGGTCGCTTCGCCGTTCGATTATGAAGAGAAAATGAAGGCATATCTTCCAAAATTCAAAAATGAATCAATTAATGGAAAAATAAATTATCTAATCGCTCAAATTTTGAAATCACAAGGTCGCGCATTGATTCTTTTAAATACGAAGGAAGAAATGCAGCTGCTAAAACAAAGATTAAAAGGAGTATTTCCGTATACCGTTTATTTCGAAGGGGATGAAGAAATCAGCACCCTTGTTTCAAAATTTCAAAATGAAGAACATGCGGTCCTTTGCTCTATTCATCTCTGGGAAGGGCTCGACATACCAGGCAGATCACTCGAAAATGTATTGATTTTTTCACTTCCCTTTCCTCCTCAAGATCCTGTCTTTACGGCAAAAAGAGAAGGAGTTGCGGATCCTTTTTCAGAGGTTGATTTACCATACATGCTGCTGCGTCTTCGTCAGGGAATTGGGCGGTTAATAAGAAGTGAACAGGATCAAGGAACGGTTCATATTTTATTAAGTGAAAACATAGATTACAATGTATTATCGAAAATAATAGAGGTTTTACCAACTAAGGTAATTCAAGAATAAGAAAACGGAAGCACCAAATTAAGGGTGCTTCCGTTTTTATTATTACCGTCCGAGTATTCTAAGTCCTTCTGGTGTCATTTTTTCAGGGGACCAAGCGGGCTCCCAGACGAGATTAACCTCCACATTTCTTGTTTCCTCGATTCCATTTATGGAGTAGCGTACTCCGCTTGTTATACTGTCATGCAGCGGGCATCCAGGGGTTGTTAGTATCATGGTAATCGTGACATCATTTTCCTCTGTAATCTCGATATTATAGATTAAGCCTAAATCCACAACGTTAATATTTAATTCAGGGTCATGAACACATTTTAACTGACTTTCGATCTTTTCTCTTAAATCCATTTTCAACACTCCTATTTTTTTAAGACTCTTAAAATACAAATGGCAATTAATATAAAAATAATAGAAAGAATACACTGCCCAATGTTAAAAAGCAGTGCAGATTTAAAAGCTAGTGAAGAAAATATAGCAATCACTGCGATAATAAAACTTGAAAATAATGGAACCACTATTTTCTCATCCATCATTTCCTTCAAAGAAGGAACTTTTGATTTGCCGATTTCCTTCCTATATTTGTAGGTCCACCATAAAAATGGAACAATTTTAAATAAGTACCCGACAATACTTAATACAATCCAAAGGAGCAGATAAGCATATACAAGCGGTCCAACCAGAGTAGAAAAATGCGTGCTCCAAATTAGGATAAATGCAGCAAGATGAATGAAATTTCCAAGAGCTATCGCTGTTAATGCAAAGGTAAACGGTTTATCGAGGTTTTTCTTTAATCGTTTCTTAATGATAATGCTGATGTGCCAGCTGAAAATCGAAAATCCTGCAAAAAGTAGGAAAACACCAATTTTTAATAGAAAAGTAGAATCGTTAAAAAAGGAAATAGCTATAATGGCCAAACCTGATACATAAATTCCATAGACGTATTTTGCATGAACCATTGTAAAGCCATGGGATAAAGAAAACATTGGGACCATTTTATAAGAAAACCCGAATATTAATAAGGTAAACCAGCCAGTTACGCCCATTAATAAATGGGTTTTAAAAATGGATTGATAGTGATTGGCACCAACCCCTGTTTTTAAACAATAAATCAATGTTATCCCCATAAAGATAGTACCGAATAAACAAAACAAGGCAGTGCCGACAAAGGCTGTCAGGATATTGGGTTTTGCCTGCCTTCGTAATGTCATAACCATTTGGAATAAAAACATTAATATGCCCAAAAGCGTTAGAATTCCGGGTATTAGCGCTTTTTGAGGGGCCAAATAAAGCATGCCTGAAAAGCTTATTATTCCTGCTGCTGTAATGAAAAACTGAACAAATCCGAATTTCTCATTCCAAATTTTTGTTAAGAAGGCGACGGGTACCAGCTGATACATCGCTCCCATGGCCGCCATTAATGCCCATCCGAGTACTAAAAGGTGAGCAGCTGACCAAATGGCAGGTATTCTAAAGCTGCCATCTATCATCATTTGCCCCTTTATTAATAAAATAGACTGTGAAAATACTAAGGCAATTAAACTAAAGAAAATAAATGAAAAAGGAAGCTTAATATTCGTTTCACTTCCCATGTTTTGAGGAAGCATGATATTCACCTTCTTAGCGAAAGATTTCGATTTTATAACTTCCGTCGTTTTGTTGTTCTGTTCGCTGCAGGTACCCAAGTTCTTCTAACTGCTCATAGAGAAACATTGGTCTTCGATCATTAATAATGGTTAGGATTTCGTCTTCGGCTAAGGTTTCTAAGGCTGCTAACGTTCGCATCATCGGCTGTGGCGGCTCTAAACCCCGATTATCTAATATCATCGTAAGCTCTCCCTTCTAGCTTTTTTTCCTGAAAATTACTTTCCAATGCTTTGATTCAAGTTCCTCTTCTTCATGTGTAAAACCTTTTGCTTTTAATACTGCAAAAAGGGGAACTGGTTTAAAGGGGGCATGCAGGATAAAAATATCATCTTTTTTTAATTCTTTAATAGCTACCATAATTTTTTGGAAGGGTTCGATTTTATTTTTTAAATCCTCACGGACATCTAATTCAATAATTCTTTGTTCCATTTAGAAAACAACTCCTCTTTATTATTAATAAAATAGTTCCTGTTGGAGGGCATCACGGTCAATGTGATAAAAGCCGTCAAGGTCTTGGATGATATATTCCTTCTTCTTAACATGATTGATGGCTCTGCTCACGGTCTCTCTGGAGGTTCCAATCATATTTGCGAGTTCACGGTTCGTAAATTGTGTCGTTAATTTATAGCGCTCCCCGATTTTTTCACCATTGGATTTACACAATCTAATAAGAAGTAAAATGATTTGTTCATAGGTATTATGAAGAACCTGTGCTTCTAATCTTCCTTGCAAGTCTACAATTTTCTCACCCAATACTTTAAATAACTTCACACAAAGCTCTGGATAGGAAATGAGAATTTCTTCAAATTTGTCAATCGGGATAACTATCAAGTTTGCATCTTCAATGACTTCTGCATGTGCCGGGAAATTCCCCTGCCTGAAAAATCCAGCATGCGGAAACATTTCACCAGGCTCAAGAACCGAAATAATTTGTTCTTTTCCGGAAAGATCCGTTTTATAAATTTTGATTTTGCCGCTATGAATAAAGAAAACTCGATCTAGCGGGTCATCCTGCATAAATACATACATCTTATTCTTATAAAATCGGGTCTGAGCAATCTTAAGGAATGAAGCCAGTTCCTCGCTGGATAATTCTTTGAAGATGGGAACAGCCGCTAGTCTTTTTTCAATGTCCTCTTGTTTCATTAACATCACCTTCATGTTAGTAATCTATTTAGTAACATTGTAGCAGTGATTTAACAGTAAATATGTGACCTCCATCATAGCTATGAAGATCTTTATGAAAATAATTCTCAGTAGAGTGAGAAAAATCACAGTCGAAAGATGAGGAGGTTCACTTTGTTACAGCCTTGTGAAAGTTACAATACGGACTGTAATAACACATGAGAGGATGAAAGGAATGGAAATACAGCGGGCGACCTCACCACAACAAGCGGTGAAGGCAAATAAAAATGCACTTTTGAAATCCGTTTTGATTATTACTATTTTACTTAGCTTCACTGTTCTCCTAGCAGGCGGCTATTGGATCTTTAAGGAGCAGGCTCCTAGACCGCTAGAGGTCACGAATGAAAATGGTGAGGTGTTATTTACAAAAGATTCAATTATGGGGGGGCAGGCGGTTTTCCAAAAATACGGCTTAATGGATTATGGTACTGTTTTAGGACATGGCTCTTATATGGGGCCTGATTATACTGCTGAAGCACTAAAAATTTACACTGAAGGAATGCAGGACTATAAAGCAAATGAAGAGTACGGCAAAACCTATGCATCTTTATCAGTGGACGAAAAAACAATTATTAAAAATAAAGTAATAAAAGAAATGCGCAAAAACCGCTATGACAGCAGCAAGGATACAATGGAGCTTACAGCTGCTCAAGCATTTGGTCTTGAAAAAGTAAGAGCATATTATAAGGAAGTATTTACAAAAGGTGACGGATGGGGGTTAAAGGCCAATCTGATTAAAGAATCGGATCTCCCAAAAGATGACCGTTCCTATGTAGCAAAAGGTGATCAAATCACGCAAATCTCAGATTTCTTCTTCTGGACAGCATGGCTGTCAAGTACTGTTCGTCAAGGCGACAAGATCACTTATACAAATAACTGGCCATATTATGAAGATGCAGGAAATCAATTATCGTTCTCTGCTATTTGGTGGAGCGGTGCTAGTATTACGATACTTATTTTAATGATTGGTGTTATCCTTTACTTCTTCTATCGTTATCAATTTGGGATGCAGGAAGCGTATAAGGAAGGTAAATTTCCGCATATTGATTTACGGAAAATGCAAGTAACTAGTTCACAGGTAAAAACAGGAAAGTATTTTACTGTTGTATCTGTACTATTCTTTGTTCAATGTATGTTTGGTGCGTTGCTCGCACACTATTATATCGAGCCAGATAGTTTCTTTGGCATTAAGTGGATCCACGATATTCTTCCATTTAATATCTCAAAAGGCTACCACTTACAATTGGCGATTTTCTGGATTGCCACAGCATGGCTTGGAATGGGGATTTATGTTGCACCGCTAGTGGGCGGCTATGAACCAAAGAAACAAGGCTTATTAGTAGATATCTTATTCTGGGCATTAGTTGTTCTTGTTGGCGGCAGTATGGTCGGAGAATGGCTTGGGGCAAATGGCAAATTAGGAAACCAATGGTTCTTATTTGGCCATACAGGCTGGGAATATATTGAATTAGGACGAATTTGGCAGCTTATCCTGATTGTCGGTATGTTAATCTGGCTGTTCATTGTATTCAGGGGAGTTAAAGCTGGACTTAAGAGAGAATCCGATAAGGGAGGACTTATCCATTTACTATTCTACTCAGCAATTGCTGTACCAGCTTTCTATATTTTTGCCTTATTTATCAATCCAGGAACAAGCTTTACGTTTGCCGATTACTGGCGCTGGTGGATCATCCATCTTTGGGTTGAAGGTATTTTTGAAGTATTTGCAGTTGTAGTTATTGGTTTCTTGTTAGTTCAATTAGGTTTGGTTACGAAAAAATCAACCGTAAGACAATTGTATTTCCAATTAATCTTGTTATTAGGAAGCGGTGTTATCGGAATTGGACATCACTACTACTACAATGGTTCAGCAGAAGTTTGGCTTGGTCTTGGTGCTGTGTTTTCAGCGTTAGAAGTCATTCCATTAACATTATTAATTTTAGAAGCATATGAACAATACAAAATGATGCGTGAAGGCGGGGTTGACTTCCCGTATAAAGGTACGTTCTGGTTCCTAATCTCGGTTGCGATTTGGAACTTAGTGGGTGCCGGTGTACTTGGATTCCTCATTAACCTGCCGGCAGTAAGCTATTTCGAACACGGACAATTCTTAACACCAACACATGGTCATGCTTCCATGATGGGTGTATACGGTATGTTTGCCGTAGCCGTACTTCTTTACTCTTTAAGAAATATTGTAAAACCAGAATCTTGGAATGATAAATGGATCAAAATCAGCTGTATTTTATTGAACATTGGTTTAGCAGGAATGGTATTCGTTTCGTTACTTCCTGTCGGCTTCATGCAAATTAAAGAAGCATTCTATCATGGTTATGCTGCCAGCCGTTCAAGCAACTTCCTCCAGAAGGATATTGTGCAAACCATCTTAACGTGGCGTGCGGTGCCTGACACCATTTTCCTTATTGGTGTATTGATTTTAGTTTTATTCTGTTTAAAAGCATTGTTTAATTTACGGAAACCGACTCATAAAGAGGAAGAGAGACTTCCTGTTAAAGATCTTTCCGTTGATGAAGATTAATAGTAAAAATCCGCAAAGCTTCATGTCAGCTTTGCGGATTTTTTTCTTTCTCGTCATTGCTATCAATACACTCGAAACAAAAAATCTCTTTATCTTTTGTTACGACTCCATTTAAAAAGCCGTCTAAACAATAGATATCCTTTTTACAGCCAGCACACTCTCCTACTAATTCAGCCATTAGATTTTCCCCCTTAAATTCCGACTATTAACAAATTCATGTATGAGGTGTGATGAAGTTCACTCGTAGTCTGCGTTCCTTCCTCTATAATAAAAGAGAATTAACAAACTAAAAGGAGTGATAATGATGAAAACTTACGCAAAAGTAATTAATGTACCAGATTACCCGCCGCGTGAAAAACATCCAGCAATCTTTAACGCATTCGACGAAATAGTATCGGGCGAGACAATGCAGATTGTCAATGACCATGATCCAAGACCGCTTTTATATCAGTTCATGATGGAAAGACCTGAGCAATTTACTTGGGAATACCTTGAAGAAGGTCCTGAAGTTTGGAAAGTCGTAATTAGCAAGAAGTAATTTTTTTAACACTACACTCTCTCTTTAGTCCATTTTATTTATTTTTCATTGAATCATCTCTATTTTTCTATACACTAATTTTACAACAGAATTCGATTCTGTTGTTTTTTTTATAAACCATAAAGGTAACTATTTTTCAGAAAAATATGATAAAATCTATCTGAAGGAAAAGGGGGAGTTACCATGACTGCACATTTAGAAAAAGAATTTTTAGAGCATGTAAAAAAAATGTCTGCCTACAATGAGGCAATTGGTTTAATTTATTGGGATTTACGGACTGGTGCTCCAAAGCAGGGAGTGGAACAAAGATCAGAAGTAATTGGAATGTTATCATCCGAAGTCTTTAAAATGTCCACTTCCGAAGAAATGGCCGCCTACATAGCAAGCTTAACAAATGCAGAAATGTCTGAATCGACAAGAAAAATTCTTGAAGAATGCAAAAAAGAATATGAACGCAACAAAAAAATCCCTGCTGAAGAGTATAAAGAGTTTGTTATCCTTCAATCCAAAGCAGAAAGCATTTGGGAAGAGGCAAAAGAAAAGGCAGACTTTGATTTATTTAGGCCCTATTTAGAGAAATTGGTAGACATGACAAAGCGATTCATTTCCTATTGGGGAAATGAAGGCAACAAATATAATGTGTTACTAGATATGTTTGAACCGGGGATTACAACAGATGTATTGGACAAGGTATTTGGTGAACTAAGGGAAAAAATTGTCCCCCTGGTCAAGGAAATTTCAGAATCTCCCAATAAACCTAAAACCGATTTTTTATTTAAAAACATTAAGAAGGAAAAACAGCGTGAATTCAGTTTGGATATCCTTGCAAAAATGGGTTATAACTTTAATGCAGGCAGGCTGGACGAGACTGTTCATCCTTTCGCAATCGGTCTAAATCCTGGCGATGTCCGCGTTACAACAAAATATGATGAACAGGATTTCCGGACAGCGATTTTTGGAACGATCCATGAAGGCGGCCATGCTTTGTACGAACAAAATATTTCAAAAGACTTGGTCGGTACTCCGCTATGTTCAGGAACGTCCATGGGGATTCATGAATCGCAATCTCTTTTCTATGAAAATATCGTAGGTCGGAGCTTTTCTTTTTGGAAACAAAATTACGAACTGTTAAAGAAATATGCAAGTGGTCAGTTTGATGATGTTGAAATTGAAGAGTTTTATCGTGCGATAAACGAATCAAAGCCTTCATTCATACGAATTGAAGCAGATGAATTAACTTACCCGCTGCATATCATCATACGGTATGAAATTGAAAAAAGGCTATTTAATGATGAAATCGAAGTGGGTGACCTGCCGAAGGTTTGGAATGACATGTATGAGGAATACTTAGGAATCCGTCCTATAAATGATGCCGTTGGAGTTCTTCAAGATGTTCATTGGGCAGGAGGAAGCTTCGGGTATTTCCCATCCTATGCATTAGGATATATGTATGCGGCTCAATTTAAGCAAAAAATGCTCGAGGATCTTCCAAATTTTGATCAATTGCTGGAAGAGGGAAATTTGCTTCCGATTAAAGAGTGGCTGACAAGAAATATTCACCAATTCGGGAAAATGAAAAAACCTTTAGAAATCTTGCATGACGTGACTGGCGAAGGGCTGAACGCTAAATATTTAATCGAATATCTCTATGAGAAGTATGGAAAGGTTTATCAATTAAATTGAAGAAGTCAATTCCGATTGTGCTGATTTCCACCAGTGCAGCCTTATGGGGAATCATTGCAATTTTTATTAGAAAACTCTCTAGTTTTGGCTTTTCCCCAATGGAAATTGTGACATTGCGGGTTATCACTGCAGCGGCATTACTAGGGTTACTTGGGGGATTTCAATATCGCAGCCAATTAAGAATCGCGTATAAGGATCTCCCGCTATTTATTGGCACAGGGATTTGCAGCATTGTCTTATTTAATTGGTGTTATTTCTCTGCTATTAATCAAATGAATTTATCCATTGCTGTAATTTTACTGTATACAGCTCCTGCTTTTGTCGCAGTTTTATCTTATTTTTTCTTAAAGGAAAAAATGAATTCAATAAAGCTCATTTCAGTTGCAGGGACGATATTGGGCTGTATATTGATTGCAGGACTTAATTCTAATGATACGGCATCAATGAGTGGTGCAGGACTCTTAACGGGGCTAGGTGCTGGCTTCGGCTATGCACTTTATAGTATTTTTGGGAAGTTTGCCCTGAAGAAATATCCGCCCTTCACTGTTACGTTTTATACCTTTATTGTTGCCGCAATCACTTTGCTGCCTTTAACAGGATTATGGACTAAGGTAGATATCCTTATTAATGGCGATGTTTTCTTTTATGCAATTGGATTAGGAGTGTTTCCAACCGTACTCGCCTATTTACTTTATACAAAAGGCCTTGAGGAAATCGAAACCAGTAAAGCGGCCATTATTGCCACAGTTGAGCCCGTTGTCGCGACGCTTTTAAGCGTTTTTGTATATAATGAAAATTTTGGTGCCGTTCAAGGCATAGGCTCTACAATTATTCTATTATCTGTATTAATTATTAATCTTCCTGTCGGCTTCGAACGAAGGATTCTAAAAGAAAAGGCTTCAATCAAAAATGATTGAAGCCTTTTCTTCTGATTTTACCAAGTTTTGAACCCTTTTGATCCAGGTGGTGCATTTTGAATAATATCAATAAATGGTATCGTGTAAGCGAAAAGGATTAGGGCTGCAGTGATGCCAAGCCATAACTTCCAGTTTTCGAAAACCATTGGTGCTGTTTCCTGTGGATTTTCTGCTTCACCTACAGGGAATTCTTCCTCGCCTTTAGGAGCAAAGAATGCTAGATTAATGAAGATAATTAAAACTAGGATAATGCCTAAGAATAATATCGATCCGCCAACTGCCTGGGCAATTTGATAAGGGATCCATTCAGCCGCTTGCTTTGCTCCTCCATAAGTGGAGAAGGCAGAACGTCTAGGACCGCCAAGCAAGCCTTGGAAGTGCATCGCGCCGGACATGAAGACCATACCAATAAACCAAACCCAGCCCTGGATAATTCCTAATTTATTCATCGCTTTTGTTAATTTACGGCCTGTTAAATGAGGAATTAGCCAATAGGAAATTCCAAAGAATGTTAATACAACAGAAGTTGCTGCTGTTAAATGGAAGTGACCTGTAATCCAAATCGTATTATGAACGACTTGGTCCATCTGGTTTGAAGCATTGATGATACCGCCTGCACCCGCAGGAATGAAGGAAGCCATTCCAATGAATGGAACAGTAAAACGTGCATCTCCCCATGGAAGAACTCTAAACCAGCCAAAAAGCCCTGTTGCGCCTTTTGAACGGCCATACCTCTCAAAGGTAGCAAACAACGAGAAAGCTGTCATTAAGGATGGAATAACAACCATAAAGGTTAAAACTACTTGAAAGAACTTCCAAGCTGGATCAATTCCCGGTTCTGTTAATTGGTGATGGAAACCAACCGGAATAGAGAAGAGCAGGAACAAGATAAAGGACAATCTAGCTAATGAATCTGAGAAAATTTTTCCGCCAATAATTTTTGGAATAATAGTATACCAGCACATATAGGCAGGTAATAACCAGAAATAAACTAATGGATGTCCGAAATACCAGAACAATGTACGGCTGACTAAAACATCAACTGTGTCAACTAATCCAAGCGACCAAGGAAGCAATTGGAATAAAACGGTTGCCGCTACCCCTAATGTTGCTACGATCCAAAGGACGGTATTAATAACGGCCATAAAGCTTAATAGCGGACTAGGTTTTCCGGGATTATTTTTGCGCCATTTTGCATAGGTCATAATTTGTGCGGCACCATCAATCCAGCTGCCGACCACAACAAGGGTCAATCCTAAGTAAAAAATCCAATGTGCCTGCAGCGGAGCATAGAAAGTATATAAAACAGTTGCTTTATTAAGTAAAACCATGGTCGCAGCCATTGCTGTTCCTGTAGTCATGGTCCAAAAGCCAATCCATCCCATCCGTCTAGCTGCATTAGAATGAGTACCTGCTGTACGGCTTACTGCAGCGTATTGAAACCCCATAATAAAGAAGGTTGTTAATACTAGACCCATCATGACTCCGTGAACGGTTAAGATTTGATAATAACCGATACCGCCAGGAAGTTCATATTTACCGGAACGGACTAGAGTTTGCAGCAACCCCATTAGTCCGCCAAGTGCAAGGGCAGTAAAAGCAACATAAAAATGTGCCATTGAAAGCTTTGCATCACGCGGGTCAACTTTAATTTTTGTAATTGCTGAGTTAACCATTATTCTACCACCTCAATCTTCGAGCTCATTAAATGGTGACCTGTACCACAATATTCGTTACATACGATTAAGTACTCACCAGCTTTGTCAAACGTTGTTGTATATTCACTGACATAACCAGGTTCAAGCATCATATTAATATTTGTTCCTGCCACTTCGAAGCCGTGAACGACGTCTTTAGTAGTAGCGATAACTCTTACCTTTGCGCCGAGCGGCACTTTAACTTGTGCAGGATTATAAGAGAAAGCTGATGCTACATATACTAATTCATAATCCCAATCTTTTCCCTCAACTTTATGTAGGCCTGGTTTGTCGAAGGGTTTTGTTTGATCCACCTTTTCTGGATTAACAGTTGTCAAACAGCTTGGCGGCTTATTCCCTAAATAGAAGGCGCTTACCCCCACGACAGATAAGAAAAAAATAAGACAGGTAATCCCGAAAATCAGCCAAATTTTTTCAAATTTATGCATATGCATAATTGTTTCCTCCTCAAATTTTAAAAACGTTCAACGAATAAATAGTAGACACTGACCCAAGTGACAATAATGAAGATTCCCAAAAAGAAAACAGATGCGAGTGTCCCCTTGAGAGAAGAGCTGTCTTCCATTTCAGTTTTATGTTTTGTTTTTAGTTCCGCCTTCGCCATCCCCTTGCACTCCCTTCAGAAAATTAAATAATAAATTTATTAATTCTCTTTCATAATACAAAACAATTGTGAAAGGAAAATATGAAATTTCGAAGTTCACAAATTGTTCATTCCTAAGATATCTACTATGTTAATGGTAAAAACTTGATGCAACAGTGATTTATATCACAAAAGCCTGCTTGCAATTGTGAATAAAATGTGAATTATCACATCTAACCTGTGATAAAAGTAATTGAATAATAGTGTATATGTGAAATAATGAACAAATTTAAATAATAGTCACAAATTGGGAAATAGAAAATAAGATAAAAATAAATACCTAATTTTCCTTCAGAAAAGAGCGTGTTTTTTGTGGAAAAGTATTATTGCGAGAATTGTCGTCTTCTATACGATGCGGTCGAAATTTGCAAGATTTGCGGATCAGTAGCCAATAAGAAAATTAAAATTGAAGTTCAAAAACAACCGGATAAACAGTAAATTGGAAATGTTTATGCAATGTACGAAAACGATTTCCGAGTTATAATAAGAGAGCACAACAACAACCTTCAAAACGTTTGCTTCTCCTTATAGGGGAAGCTTTTTTTTTATCTTTTTTTCTCTTCGCATAATTTTCTCTCCTGCTGGAAAAAATACCCTTACATATGTCGAAGGAGAATGATAATGCCTACGATTATTTCCATTGCAGAGGCAATTCCCCCGTTTGAAATTAATCAAGAACAAGCATCAAAATTCGCGCGAGAACTCTTTACCGATTCATTTAAGGATATTGAACGATTATTAAAAGCGTTTCAAAATGGTCAAATTGAAAAAAGGCATTTTGTGAACAATATTGAGTGGTTCCAAGAAGACCATTCTTTTGAGGAAAAAAATAATGCTTATATCAATTCCGCCACCACATTAGGAATCGAAGCCATTGAAAAGTGTTTAAATAATAGCGTTTTTCTCTCGGAAAATATCTCTTATGAAGAAATCGACGCTATTTTTTATATTTCCACTACTGGTATCTCTACACCAGGCATTGAAGCGAGAATCATGAATACCTTGCCCTTTCGTTCCCAGACGAAGCGGGTGCCAATCTGGGGATTGGGATGTGCAGGCGGGGCTGCAGGGTTATCTAGGGCATTTGAATATTGTCTGGCCTTTCCAAAAGCAAAAGTTCTTGTTCTTTCTGTTGAGTTATGCAGCTTGACTTTCCAACGTAACGACCTATCAAAAAGCAATTTAATTGGTACTTCTCTATTTGCCGATGGCATTGCTTGTGCATTGATTTGTGGTGATGACGTGAAAATGGAGGTTATTAGGAAAAAGGCGGCATCACCGATGATTCTGACTACACAATCCACGTTAATGCCTAATTCTTTGGATGTGATGGGCTGGGACCTTAAAAATACTGGCTTGTATGTCGTATTCTCACGTGATATCCCCCATATCATTGAAGATTGGCTTAAACCAAATGTTAGTGGATTTTTGCAGGAAAACGAATTGACACTTGAGCAAATTGACTATTTCATCGCCCATCCAGGTGGAAAAAAAGTTATTGATGCCTATGTAAAGTCATTAGAAATTCCCCCTAATATGACGGAAGTATCACTTGAGGTATTAAAACAGTATGGGAATATGTCCTCGGCAACCATTTTATATGTTTTAAAGCGTTATATGGAGATGGATATTTCTGAAGGATCCATTGGGCTCTGCACCGCCCTTGGTCCAGGATTTAGCTCAGAATTACTTCTATTGAGGTGGAATTAAATGAAGGATATCCTTCCTTTTACCCTGTTATTTAGTTTCATCATATTTCAACGGATTGTGGAACTCTTGGTTGCGAAAAACAATGAATCTTGGATGATGCAGCGTGGAGCCATTGAATTTGGTGAAGGACATTACCGTTTTATGGTACTAATGCACAGCTTGTTTTTTATCAGTTTATTATTGGAAAAGCTGTTATTCAATCGAGGATTGTCCATTGTTTGGCCGTTGATCCTCATTATATTTGTTCTTGCCCAGCTTTTTAGAATTTGGGTTATCGCTTCATTAGGGAGATTTTGGAATACAAAAATAATTGTCTTGCCTGATGCTCCAGCCATTCGGAAAGGGCCTTACCGTTATATGAAACATCCGAATTATTTTGTTGTCACAATCGAATTATTAGTTATTCCATCCTTGTTTTCTGCCTATTTGACAGCTTTTCTTTTTATGATTATCAATGCGATTATGCTGGATATTCGAATTCGAGAGGAAGAAAATGCTCTAAAAAGTTTAACAGAATATGAAGGAACCTTTAAGGACTGCCATCGCTTCATCCCAAAGTTTATTAAATAATTGTGACAATTCATAAGAGATATTGAAAATCATTATCAGCTATGATACTATTTAATCAACGATGAAAATCATTCTCAGCTGAGAGTCTGATAAGGAAGGTGTTACATATGACTTTTGCTTTTGTGGGCGGAACCGTTTTAATTTATGCATTTGTCATGAAGCACGTTTTAAAAAATGTTACACATTAATAGAATTTAAAAAAAACCAAGGTGAATGCCTTGGTTTTTTTTGTCTGAATCTAAATTACCTATGGTTAGTTAATTGAGTCCCTGCATCTGGCCTGTTGATTTCCGCTCCGGACACTCGCTTTCCGCGGGGAGGGCATGTTTGCTTAAATTTTTTAATCCCCTTAACCGATAGGAGCGAAGCTCGTGCAGCGATGGTCTAGGAAGATTCGCACAATTTTTTCCCTTTCTGATTGACGTCAGAACGAATGCCATAAAGATAAAAAGTAATCTTCATTTATAATCGCTATAATAAGGACGTGCATTTTCAAAAGAGATGAAAAATCAATATTTATAAAAATCAAGCCAAGAAGGTAGTCATCTGGAACAAATTCATCAATAACACAAATTAATATTCACTTTGGTTAGTCTCTTTGGAGTAAACATTGAATTCACCACTTATTCATTTTATTTATTAATATTAGAATGTCATTATTGAAAACACTCTGTTGATTGGAGCGGAAGGCGCGAAGACTCCTGCGGGAGTACGGGGCAGGGGAGACCCC